>CAZIZB010000103.1:0-3330 GCA_964543635.1 uncultured Opitutales bacterium
GCACTTTAATATTTAGTTTTGCGAGCGTAGCTCAGATGGTAGAGCACCACCTTGCCAAGGTGGACGTCGAGGGTTCGAATCCCTTCGCTCGCTCCAGGTTTTTATAGGAGTTTAAAAAGGAAAGTAATAGTGGGGACCCGGAGCGAACGTCCATGGAGAATGTTAAGCCATTAATTCAAGTTAAAGATTTAAGTAAGTATTATCATCAGGAGCCTGTTTTAAAGGAGATTTCTGTTGATATAGAAGAAGGGGATTTAGTATCCATTATCGGGCCTTCAGGTTGTGGAAAATCGACGTTTTTACGTTGTTTAAACGGGATGGAGATTTTGGATTCGGGTTCCATACAAATTGATGGAATGCAACTTTCTCGCAAAACGCCCAATACCCCCTTAGGTCTTGCTTTTCACAAAAAAGCGCACGATTTGAGGCAGCATGTTGGGATGGTTTTCCAATCTTTCAATTTGTTTCCACATAAAACCTTATTGCAAAATGTTATGTTAGCTCCGATGATTGTGCAAAACAAGTCTAAGGAAGAAGCGGAAGATATTTCTTTAAGGTTTTTAGATAAGGTAGGTTTGAAATTATTTGCACATCGTTATCCAATGCATTTGTCGGGTGGACAGCAGCAACGTGGTGCGATTGCACGTGCCTTGGCCTTATCTCCCAAAGTTATGTTGTACGATGAACCCACTTCGGCTATTGATCCAGCACGTGTGGATGAGGTTTTGGAAGTTATGCGTGATTTGGATAAAGAAGGTATGACGCAAATTATTGTAACCCATGAAATGCGTTTTGCCAAGGATGCTTCAGATTATATTATTTACATGGAACAAGGGGAATTTATTGAAATTTCTGATGAAGATGAAATTTTTATTGCTCCAAAAGATGAACGTACGCGTCAATTTTTAAAGCATTTTATGTAAAATGAAGTACGGATTTTTAAGTTTAATTTTAAGTTTGCAGGTGCTGATAGGGTTGGGTAGTCAGGAAGAAAACGTTTTGCGTTGGGCTGCAGATGCAGAATCTGGTGTTCCCAATGTTTTTTTTGATCCCCTAGATCCTAATAAAATTACAGGGTTCGAATACGATATTGCTCAAGCCATTGCACAGAATTTAGGAAAGCAATTAAAATTTTTTGCGAATGATTGGGAAATGCTTGTCCCAGGTTTGCAACGTGGCCAATACGATATATTGCTTAATGCGATTGAATGTCGTACTTGGAATTTGTTTGCCGGTAAAGCTAAGGTTTTACTTTCAAATCCTTATTATATCACGCATTTACAATTGGTTGTTTTAAAGAATTCCTACTTGAATTATTTTGCAGATTGTGAAGGCAAAACCATTGGTATTTTAAAGCAATCTTGGCATGCAGAGAAGGCTTTGAAGCGGTTTACTAATACGCAAATCGTGATTTACGATGATGAAGTTAAGGCTTATGCAGATTTGAAGAATAAGCGCTTAGATGGGGTTTTATTGGATCATCCAGAATCTTACTATTATGCCGCTATTGATAAAGAAGTTCGGCTTATTGATGAACCTATTTCGCGTTTAGAGTATGCAGTTATGGTTCGCAGTGAAGATGCTGAATTGCTTAATAAAATTAATAGCATTATTGATAAATTAAAAGCAGATGGTACCTTAAAAGCGATATTGGAACGTTGGGGTCTTTGGAATGCAGAAACAGCAGCTTATTTTAATGCTCCGTTAACGAGTTATTCACCTGCAATTGCCTTTGATCATTATGTTAATTCTGTTTTAACCTCGCAAAATAATTCTAATCATTTTTACTTAACCTGTTTGCCTATTTTTGCGAAAGCGGCTTGGGTAACGCTAAAATTATCGTTAATAGCCATGTTTTTTGCGATTATAATGGGATTCCCTTTGGCTGTGCTAAGAACTTATGGGGTAGGGCCCTTGCGTTGGCTCATTTCGCTTTATGTGGAATGTGTACGTGGAACGCCATTACTTATCCAATTATTACTTATTTTTTACGGATTACCGACCCTCGCACCTTACTTACCGGAACCTTTAGCAAGTTGGGTCTGCTTGAAGCCATTTGTGGCAGGTGTTTTAGCGTTAGCGATTAATTATTCTGCTTATGAATCAGAAATTTATCGTGCAGGTTTGTTGTCGGTTCCTTCAGGGCAAATGGAGGCAGCTCGGGCACTTGGAATGACGCATTTTCAAGCTCTTTGGCATGTTATTTTTCCACAAACGATTCGTATGGTAATTCCGCCTGTTACAAACGATTTTATCATGTTATTACAAGATTCTTCCTTGGTTTCTATGATAACCATCGTTGAGTTAACACGCACCTATCAATGCTTGGCTGCCACCCATTTCAATTACCTCGAAACAGGTTTGTGTGTAGCCAGTTTTTATTTATTGTTGGGCTTGCCATTTGTTCGTTTAGCGCGTCGCTTTGAAAAGCGCTTTAATCGTAAAGTAAGAAAACCTTCATGAAGTATTTTAATCGTTATACGCAGCAAATAGAGACGGAAGACATTCCAGGAAAGAATAGTCTTGTCTTTTTGTATGATACGGTTTTCGGAAACTATGTAGTTGAGTTTTTGATAAAAAAAACATGGTTTTCTCGTTTGGCAGCTGTTTGGGCAAATTCTAAGTTCTCTAAACGTAGTATAAAACGTTTTATTCAAAAGTATCGCATCGATATGTCACCGTTTGAAGAACGCAATTATTTGCATTTTAATGACTTTTTTTATCGTAGATTCAAAGAGGGGCAACGTCCTCTTGCACAGACATCAGATGCGATTTGTTTTCCTGCAGAAGGGCGCCATTTAGGTTTTCAGGCCATTAACGACTGTCAAACCTTCTTTATAAAGGGAAAAAACTTTAATCTTGTGCAGTTACTAGGAGATGAAGAGCTTGCAAAACGTTTCCGAGGTGGTAGTTGCGTTATCAGTCGTTTGTGTCCGATAGATTATCATCGATTTCACTTTTGTTGTTCGGGAATCCCTCAAAAAGCTTATACGCTTCCTGGGCATTTATATTCAGTAAGTCCTGTTGCTTTACGGAAAAATTGTCGGATTTTGCAAGAAAATAAGCGTTCAGTTACTTTATTGCAATCGAAACAGTTGGGTTGTGTGGCGAGTATCGAAGTTGGTGCAACCTTTATAGGAAGTATCCAGCAAACGTATAACCCCGATAAACCTGTTAATATGGGTGATGAAAAAGGTTATTTCTTGTTTGGAGGATCTACAATTGTAACGCTTTTTGAACCCGGTCGTATCCAATTAGCAGACGATTTGTTACAATGCACGCGTAAAGATTTGGAACTATTTGCACACGTACGCGATTTTATGGGAAAAT
>CAZIZB010000104.1:0-3301 GCA_964543635.1 uncultured Opitutales bacterium
GAAGAACATAATTTTCTAGCTAGTTTGGATTATTACGAACTTATTCGTAAAATACGAGCCTCACGTCAGGATACCTCACAACAATCATCAAAACCTGTAGATGTTCCACAACATCAACCTACAAAAACCTCTTGTACGTTTTTATAAATTTTGTAATTAGCCATTACGGCGAGGACCGAAACTGCGTTTGGGGGGATTGGCAGGCTGGTTTTGTGTTTGCTTGAGGCGATAACAGATGCGGGCTTGCGTAAAGTCGTAAGGACTCATTTCCATTTTTACACGATCTCCAACACCAATTTTTATAAAATTTTTTCTTAGTTTTCCAGAGATATGGGCCAATAATTCGTGATTATTATCGAGCCGAACGCGAAAAGTCGTTCCAGGCAAAACGGTTACAACGGTTCCTTCTACTTCTATAGCTTCTTGCATGTATTCTTAATATGTAACAGAGTTTCGAAAAAAACTCCTAAAGTCAAGCTTAAAATGGTGCTGAAAGGGGGACTTGAACCCCCATGCCCCTGCGGGCACATGAACCTGAATCATGCGTGTCTGCCATTTCACCACTTCAGCGTAGGTTCAAAATCAATGGTGGAGTTGATCGGGTTCGAACCGACGACCCCCACAATGCCATTGTGATGCTCTTCCAACTGAGCTACAACCCCATCGTTTTAACTAATAAGACTACAAATCTCGTTTCCTGTCAATACTTTTGTAAAATTATTACTTAGTTTACAAAACATCTCCTAAAATCCCACAAAACCTCAGCTTAACTTCATCGGTGCTTTTTTGAACTCGAAGCCGATGCTACCATCTTCCTTCAAGATAAGTTGTGCTGAAAATAATTTTCCAGTACGCTTAGATTTAAATTTATCCAAAATACTTGTTTTTCCCGTTTTTAACAAGCGCTGAAATTCTTCATCAGGGATCATGCGGTTCAACAAAATACGCGCAACTCGGAACGTACATTTGGTTTCAGTTTGACCGTTTTCGCAAATAAATGCCGTATTAGTAGCATAAACCTTCCCTTTGCAAAGAGGACATTCACCCACACAAGGATTTTTTTGCAAATCTTCTAAAGGCACAATAGCTTCTACCTTAGGTCCGAAATTAAATTTTACTTGATAATCATCAGTCAATTCCAAAGAGGCAATATAGGGTTTCCCAAATCTAGATTTAAAACCTTCCAAGGGCCCAATATGCCTTTTTTCGATAAGCTCGGCGATTTCTTCCTCGCTCATTTTACGGTTACCAATGACTTTATAAATAGCTATTTTCCCATCCTGGGACTTAAAGCAACGAAAGGTTTCTACCATAAATTGACCATCACTGGGGGATATAATTTTAGTAGGAACTTGTGTTTCGTCGCTATCCTTAAAAGCAAGAATACTCTCTACAATTTTAGAGGACATTAAACGAATATCTGCCATAAATTGTGTTCTGCTAAGTTGACCATTTTGAATTAAGTGTAACTGATATTCCCATTCGCCTGTTAACGCTGGACTTGCCAACTCTTGCGCATTAACCGCTTTAAGAAAATCAAGAAGTTGTTCTGCCTTTGGCGTCGGAACTAACTCTTTTTCTTGACGCTCAAGGTATTTGGTACCGATTAAGTTTTCGATAATCTGCGCACGTGTTGCGGGAGTTCCTAAGCCTTTACCTTTCATAGCTTCAGCCAACTCATCTGCTTCTACAAACTGACCTGCGCGCTCCATGCTGGCCAATAAGGTTGCTTCCGTAAACCGTGCCGGAGGACGTGTTTCGTCCGATTTTAATTCAAATAGCAAAGCTTTTGCAGAAAAATTATCTTCAGGTAAAAGCGCTGGAAGTCCTTCTTTAGCATCTGTTTTTCGTGTAATTTCCAACCATCCAGGAGACGTTAACACTTTACCTTCGGTCTTAAACGTAAACGATTCACAGCTTGTTAGTCGTGTCGTAACTGCAAATTCTGCAGCAGGAAAAAACACAGACAAAAACCGTCTGACCACCAAATCGTAGACCTTAGCTTCGCTTTCATTCAATTTATTCGATACAGTTCCCGTAGGAATAATAGCAAAGTGATCCGAAATGGCTTTGTTGTTAAAAATAAGCTTTTGAGAAGGATTAACCCATTGATTGGCTACGATTTTTTCGGCAAAAACCTTATAAGGCTCACCCAATTGCTTAAGGGTAGCAATACAAGTTGATGCATAATCTTCTGGCAAAGCACGAGAATCGGTACGTGGATAGGTCAATACTTTATGCTTTTCATAAAGCGCTTGTGCCTTATCTAAAGTAAATTTTGCAGAATACCCAAAGCGCTGATTACATTCACGCTGAAGCGATGTTAAATCGAATAAACGTGGCGCCGATTGCTTTGTTTTCTTCGTAGTTTCTTCGACCTTCCAGGAGTGATTTTGAAGAGCTTGCAACTGTTGTAACAGCTGCTGTACCTCATTTTCAGTCCAAAATCGATCGCTACGATCATCATCGTTTTGCTTTTTGAAGTTTGGACGTTGTAGCAGACCCGGATAAGTTCCTTGGGTAATTTGGAAATTTCCTATGATATTCCAAAACGGTACCGGTTGGAATTCCGAAAGAAGTCGTTCGCGTTCACAAACCAAAGCTAGGGTAGGGGTTTGAACACGTCCTACCGATGCAACTTCCTTTCGACGATTGCCCAACATACGTCCTGTAACAGCACGCGTACCATTAATTCCGACAAGCCAGTCGGCTTCGGAACGGCACCGTGCTGCAGCTTCGAGCGCATGCATACTTTCTTCGCTTCGCAAATGCTCAAAAGCCTCACGAATAGCTTCAGGCGTCATAGAAGAGAGCCACAAACGTAACTTAGGTTTTTTACAATTTGCCAGCTCGCACAAATACGAAAAAATCAGTTCTCCTTCACGCCCTGCATCACAAGCATTGACGACACAGTCAATTTCCTTACGATGCATCAATTTTTTCAAAAGATTAAAGCGTTCTACGGACTTTTCTATCGGCTTTAACTGAAATTTTTCAGGTAATATAGGTAAATTCTTTAAAGACCAATACTTATATTTCGTATCGAAATCTTCCGGCATGAACAACTCAACCAAATGCCCTAAAGCAGACGTAATAATCGCATCTTCTCTCTCAAAACAACCATCTTTGGTTTGTTTAAAAGAGCCTAAGGCTTTTGCTAAATCTTTAGCAACACTTGGCTTTTCAGCTATAATTAATTGCTTCATGCTCTCCAGTAATTACCAATCGGCATCCTACCGTGCTGATTATTAGATCGTATTTCATTATAGACTTCAAGCAAAATTTTCGTGTATTTGGAAAT
>CAZIZB010000105.1:0-3298 GCA_964543635.1 uncultured Opitutales bacterium
CTTTGCACTGATTTAGTAATTGTTGCAACTGTTCTAAATGCATGATTGTAACGCCATTGCACGACAAAACCCTTCCATCTTCAGGCAGTGTGTTAAAATGTTGACCACGCACTTCTAAGATCTTTACCTCCGATTGTTTTTGATAAAAATCAATAAATTGCTCATCAGTCCCATAATGAAGCCACGAACGATAATTAGCTAGATTTTGAGTGTCACAGATGATATCAAAAGTTTTTCCTTCACGCAAAACCGTAAGATTTACTTGTTGAGGTTCATATTTTTGTAAAAACTCACGAAGATCCATAAAAGAAAATAAGGCTTGATCGTTGAGCTTTAAAATCTGATCACCTACTTTTAGGCCACTTTTTTCTGCCGATGAATTTCGTTCAAAGCTTTCTACATAAAGCTTTTGTTTAGGTGCTAAAATGCCACTAAAACGGATCTCGTCCCCCGTCAAAGGATTCGTTTTGAGCATCATCAGATCGAGATAGGCCGTATGCACTTCTTGGTTACGTAAAAACGTAATTTTGGCTTGTGGCTGATGATGTTCATTTCGGCCTTTGCCTAAAATAATTGCTTTTTCTATTTCTGAAAAACTTTTAACTGCTACATCATCTACGGCTAAAATTTTGTCACCTTGGCGTAAACCTGCTTGAATTGCTGGAGTTACCTTGCCTTCATGTTCTTGCAAAATGTAACCAATGGTTGTCTCGCAATCTTCTTCGGGAACACGCAAACCCGTTGCCCATAAAATACAAGCAAGCACAAAAGCAAAAAGCACATTAAAAACAGCGCCCATAACCGCTACTAAAAACTTGTCAGTAAAGGACAAAGGTTTTGAATTTTTAGATGGTTTTCCTTCCAGAATCGGGATTTCACCCATCTCAGGCAAAGCTACGTATCCGCCTAATGGCAATAAAGAAATGCAGTATTCCGTTTCTCCGCGTTTCCAAGAATACAATTTAGGGCCAAATCCTATAGAAAACTTCGGAACTTTTAATCCACGTTTTTTCGCCATTAAAAAATGTCCTAATTCGTGAATAAAAATAGATCCACCAAAGAAGACTATCATCCAAAAAATTGCCCAAATATTCAAAAAAAATGATGCCCAATCCATATTACTTATTAAAAACTATAGCAATTTTTGTCTAAAGTACAATGATTTAAATTGGTAAAATAGTAAGTTTTTCAAAAGCTTAAAAAGCTATAAAAAAGAGCTTGAAGTTGGATGTCAGCTCTTGTAGATTTAAAAATATGCAGGGTGTAAATTTATTTTTAATATTCTTTGGTTTTTTAGCGATCATTGTTTTAGGAATTGTTTTTTCCTTCTTTAATGTATGGTTACGAGCTTGGTTAGCGGGGGCCTATGTAAGTATTCCCAATTTAATTGCAATGCGTTTGCGAAAAGTCCCTTATGGATTGATTGTAGACTGTAAGATTACGGCAGCAAAAGCAGGACTTGAACTTTCCGTAGATGAACTTGAAGCCCATTATTTGGCAGAAGGCAATCTGGCACAAACGGTGCAGGCTTTAATTGCAGCTGAGAAAGCTGGCATTGAATTAACGTTTGGACGTGCATGCGCAATTGACTTAGCAACAAAAGGTACCGGAAAAACCGTAATTGAAGCGGTGCACACGTCCGTTAACCCTAAAGTTATTGATTGTCCAAAATCCGATCAAAACAAAAACACAATAGATGGGGTTGCAAAAGATGGCATTCAAGTTAAAGTACGAGCACGTGTAACCGTTCGCACCAATTTGGATCGTTTTGTAGGTGGCGCACAGGAAGATACGATTATCGCACGTGTGGGTGAAGGCATTGTTGCAACCATTGGTTCCGCTGAAACCTATAAGCAGGTATTAGAAAATCCCGATCAAATTTCCAAAGTCGTTCTTAATCGTGGTTTAGATGTTGGAACTGCTTATGAAATTCTTTCGATCGATATTGCCGATATCGATATTGGGGAAAACGTAGGTGCAAAATTGCAAGTTTCTCAGGCGGAAGCCAATAAAAATATGGCACAGGCACAAGCAGAAATTCGTCGTGCAAGTGCGGTTGCTTTGGAACAAGAAATGAAGGCTAAAGTTGAAGAAATGCAAGCTAAGGTTGTTGAAGCACAGGCAGCTGTCCCATTAGCACTTGCTGAGGCTTTCCAAAAAGGGCAATTGGGCGTTATTGATTATTATAAGTTGGAAAATTTGAAGGCTGATACGGCTATGCGCGAGCAATTGTCGAAAGAGTAAGCATTTATGGACTTTCAAGACATCCTATTTCTTCTGATCTTTTTTGGTATTAGTTTTTTGTCTAAAAAAACGAAAATGAGCCCTTTAGATGGAGAAACGGAGGATCAAGCAGAAGTTGTTCGCAAAAAAATCGAAGCGCTTAAGCGTAAACGAAGGGGAATGGATCTTGATGAGACCCATGCCCATGTTGAAACAATTGAGCCAAGTCCTTTTGGGGAAACCAAATGGAAGGAATTTTCAGCGTATAAGCATCCTTTGCCCGTATATGAACAGCCTGCTTATGAATGTGAGCCACAAGTAATTGCAAAACAGACCATTCTCCCCAAAATTAAGCCCTCTAAACCTAAATGTGTCCCCAGTACTTTACGGGAAGGTATGAAGTGGCACATTATTTTATCAAAACCTGTTTGTACACAATCTTTTTATGGAAATTTCACAAATCGCTAAATATTTACTAGGATTCTTCCTTTTGCTTATCAGTTTAACGCTGCATCAATGGGGACATGCGTGGATGGCTGACAAGTTGGGTGATCCTAATCCTAGAAGAGAAGGTCGGGTATCCCTCAATCCAATCGTTCATATCGATCTGTTTGGTACCATTATCTTTCCTTTATTGTGTAGTTTTTTATCCTTAGGAGTTTTCTTTGGTTGGGGAAAACATGTTCCTATCAATTCTTCTTACTTTAAACACAAACGTTTGGGGGAAATACTCGTAAGTGGCGCAGGCTTGATCGGTAATTTACTCCTATGTTTTATCTCAAGTCTTGTGTTAGCTTTTCTACCGAATTATCGTATGATTGCTTACGCTTTACTTGAAATAAATGCTTTGTTTATTGCTTTTAATTGTTTACCGCTTCCAGGATTGGATAGTTTTATGCTTTTGCGTTATAGCTTGCGATTGTCGAATGAAACCGTAGAGTTTATGGAACGATGGGGCTTTTTTATCCTAATAATCCTTATCAACATCCCTCTTGTTCGTGCCCTCATCTTAACTTTTATGAATTTTATTGTTGTTAGTTTTCTGCAATTGAGCTACTGGTTCATGCAATTGTGA
>CAZIZB010000106.1:0-3294 GCA_964543635.1 uncultured Opitutales bacterium
CGTGTTCTCTTGGCATAAAATTCTATGTTATAAAGAGAAAGGTAATTATATTTTATAAAAATTCAAGTTTTTTTGAAATAATTTTCACAAAGAGATTGAAAAAGGGGAAAGGCTTCTCTATTTAATTAAACTATGCAAATTTTTGTTCCTAGAGAATGCGAAAACGAAACTCGAGTTGCAGTAACTCCCGATACGGTTAAAAAATTTACGCAATTGGGCATTACCATTCAAGTTGAAAGTGGCTGTGGTCTAAAAAGCTTACATACCGATGAAAATTACTTAAATGCAGGCGCTCAAATCATTTCTACAAGCGAGAAAAAAGAGGCTTTGCAAGCTGCAGACCTCGTTTTACATGTTTTGCCATTGGAAGCTAGCGACATTGCACTCATGAAGCCTAAGGCTTGGCACGTCAGTTTTTTTGACACTTTTCGTTTCCCAGAACAGCTAGAAGCGTTTAAACAAAACCAAACGAACGTCATCAGCCTCGAACGAATTCCTAGAACTTCGTTTGCACAAAAAATGGATGCTCTAAGCTCACAGTCAAGCTTAGCGGGCTATGTATCCGTTATGGAAGGTTTGTGTTATTTGCCAAAAACCTTGCCCATGATGGTTACCCCAGCAGGAACGCTGCAAGCTGCTCGTGTATTTGTCATTGGAGCTGGTGTAGCAGGCCTACAAGCGATTGCAACCGCTAAACGTCTAGGAGCACGTGTCGAAGCTTTTGATACGCGTCAAGAAGTCGAAGAGCAAGTACAATCCCTTGGAGCAAAATTCGTAAAAATTGATTTAGGAAAAACTGAAAGTACGCAGCAAGGTTACGCAAAGGCTCTTACAGAAGAGCAATTAGAATGTCAACGTGCTCTCATGCTTGAAACGTGTGCGCATTCCGACATCGTTATCACAACCGCTAAAGTGTTTGGCCGAAAAGCCCCACTTATCATCAATCAAGCTATGCTAAACGCCATGAAACCAGGCAGCGTTGTTGTGGATCTCGCCGTTGAAGCTGGAGGCAACACCGAAGGCTTAGTATTGGGCCAAAATACACAAACCGAAAATGGCGTCTATTTGTTAGGAGAAGGCTATTGGGAACGTAAAGTAGCTGCTTCTGCAACACAAATGTTAGCTGCAAACTTCTTTGCTCTGATTCAACATTTGTGGAATGCGGAAACAAAGACCTTACAATACGACGAAAACGAAACCATTTTAAAAGCCTGTTGGTGTATTAAAGAAGGGCAACAACGGTAATTCATGGAAGAAGCAAGCTTATTTGAAGAGCAGATTCAACGCTGCATTCCCTTGCCGGAACGGATGCGTCCGCAAACGATTGAAGCCATGGTTGGACAAACGCATTTGCTCTCTCAAACAAGCGCTTTTCAAAATTGGCTAAAAAACAATGGTCGTGGCAATGTCCTTCTTTATGGGCCTCCAGGTTGCGGAAAAACAACGCTCGCACAATTGATTGCCAAACATTTACAAAAAGAACTTATTCCCCTAAATGCCGTTTTAGCAAACTTAAATGAGCTACGAGAAAAATTAAAATTGGCAGAACGGAATAGCGAAAAAACGATTCTATTTATTGATGAAATTCATCGCTTCAACCGTTCCCAACAAGACGTATTGCTTCCTTATTGCGAAACAGGGCGCGTACAGCTTATTGGAGCCACCACACACAATCCTGCCTTTTACATTATTCCACCCTTATTGAGTCGCAGTTACGTCTTTGAGCTAAACAAATTGGAACCTGCCGACATTATTTCCACCTTAAAAGGCACCCTAGAAAATAAACAACACGGTCTTGGCAATCTAAAACTAAATGTTCCCGAAGCCGTTTTGGCCGAAATCGCACGTATTGCCAATGGTGATCTGCGACGCGCCTTACACTTACTTGAGTTTTTATGCACAAGCGTTCCGATTGGAAGCACGCTAGAACTTGATCAGGTTAAAACGGAATTAAGTCGATGGCATGCTAGTTATAATGCGCGTGAAAATGACCATTATGATCTTATTTCAGCCTTCATCAAAAGTATGCGCGGTTGCGATCCGGACGCTGCAGTTTATTGGCTTGCGCGCATGCTTGAAGGCGGTGAAGATCCACTGTTTATTGCACGTAGATTGGTCATTTTTGCTTCTGAAGATGTTGGTTTAGCCGATTCACGTGGTCTCAATTTAGCCCTTGCTGCTTACAATGCTTGCGAAAAAATTGGCTTACCAGAATGCGCCATTAATTTATCGCATGCGACCGTTTTTCTAGCTTTAGCGCCTAAAAGTAATAGTGCTTACCTTGCCTGGAATGCAGCACGCGATTTTGTAAAATCAGGCCATTTACAAAGCGTTCCAAACGCATTACAGCAAACCCCTTTGCATCGTGAACAAACATACAAATATAGTCACGATTACGAAGCCAATATTTCAGGGCAAAGTTATTGGGACGAATCTTGTCAATTTTATCATCCCAAAGCGATTGGTGCCGAAAAAGCCCTAACCGACCTCTACAATTATCGCCAACAATTAAAAACTCGATTGCATGAAAAAAACAACTCTCGCTAATTTTTTTGCTCCCGAAGAAACCAGTACAGAATTTTGTATTTTTAATCAATTAGAATCGACACACACTTTTACACTCAAACAAACCTGGTTTAATCGCATGCGCCCGAATCATTTAATTGTTGTTTTTGCAGAAAAACAAACAAAAGGTATAGGGACCCACCAGAGGACTTGGCAATCCTCCCATTTAACTGATTTTCACATTAATCTTGTCTTTTTAACCGATCAAATTCTACCTTTTTCTCTACTCACTGCAATTAGCACCTGTCGTTTTTTACATGAAATTTCTCAATGTAAAAAAGACTTCAAGATTCGATGGCCCAATGACGTTTTATTTGAAAACAAAAAAATCAGCGGCAATATGACCTTGGTCCGCAATTGGAATGACTTATATTGGGCAACTGTAGGTGTTGGTATTAATTTCAATCTAACAACACAAGAGGGTAAATCCATAGACCAACCCATTACTTCTGTAAAGCAAGTGCTTAATAAAGAAAAACTTTATTCTACATCTGAAATTTTTGAAAATGTTCAATTATTTTCAGATTTTTTCATAGAAACACTCTATTGGTTTAGACGTATAGGTGCCAAACAATACCTTAAAGGCAATGAACATTTATGGCTTTATTTAAAACACAATGTGACGATTTACGATGAAGATCGCAAGGAAATCCTTGAAGGCATCTTTGAATCTATATCAGACAACGGAAGCCTGATACTAACCCCCTTAAAAACAAAAGATAGCTTAAC
>CAZIZB010000107.1:0-3268 GCA_964543635.1 uncultured Opitutales bacterium
TTATGGGATCGCCCCAAAATGGGCTTTGGCATGCCTTTGGCGCAAGCATTTAGAACATCCTTAAAAGCACAATTTGAAACCTATTTAAATTTAGATACACCTTTATGGAAGTATTGGAAGCGCTCTGAAGTTGAAAAACTGTGGCAGCAACATCTTTCGGCAAAAGTAACCCATGAACATCTTTTATGGAATTGTTTTGTTGTGCAACAGTTTTTTAGCAGGTTTTAATAACAGCACTTTAAGATTGCATTTTTAGAAAAAACATGATGGGATAAAAGCCAGGTATAACTATGAAGCAGTCTTCCGTAAAAGCGATAAAAGATGCGAACGAAGCAGTTGCATCGGTTGCATATAAATTCAGTGAAATGGTAGCGATTTATCCTATTACGCCATCTTCTCCAATGGCAGAATGGTGTGATCAATGGGCTACAGAACGTAAGCAAAACCTTTGGGGTATTATTCCTGAAGTTGTTGAAATGGAATCCGAAGCTGGAGCTGCTGGAACGGTTCATGGAGCCTTGCAAGGTGGGGTTTTGACAACAACCTTTACGGCATCCCAAGGTTTGCTTTTGATGATTCCGAATTTGTATAAAATTGCCGGAGAATTGACTCCGTTTTGTATGCATGTAACCGCTCGTGCAATTGCGACACACGGTTTGTCGATTTTTGGAGATCATTCGGACGTAATGGCCACGCGTCAAACCGGTATGGCCTTACTTTCGTCGCACTCAGTTCAAGCTGCACATGATTTGGCTGCCATTGCCCATGCAGCAACCTTGAAGGCTAGTGTTCCCTTTTTACACTTTTTTGATGGTTTTAGAACCTCTCATGAGATTAATACCTTTACACCTGTTGATGATGAGGTACTAAAGGCTTTGTTGGATGAAGACGCTTTGTTGGAGTTTCGCAAGCGAGGGTTAACGCCGGATGCACCTGTCATTCGCGGAACGGCTCAAAACCCGGACGTATTCTTCCAAGGACGAGAACGCAGTAATCTTTTCTATAAGCAATTGCCAGAAATTGTAGAAGAAAAAATGCGTTTATTTGAGAAATTAACAGGACGCAGTTACCATTTGTGTGATTATTTTGGTCATCCAGAAGCAGAACGTGTCTTTGTCTTGATGGGATCGGGTAGCGAAACCGTTCGCGAAGTTGTTCAGCATCAAATGGATCGTGGAGAAAAAGTCGGTGTTATTACGGTTCATCTCTATCGTCCTTTCCCAACGGATTACTTCTTAAAAGTTTTGCCTAAAACGGTAAAAGAAGTAATTGTTTTAGATCGGACAAAAGAACCAGGTGCAGCCGCAGAACCACTTTGCCAAGACGTTCAAACAACCTTACAAGAAGCTGTTCGTCTAGGACAATGGCAACAATTGCCTGTTGTTATTGGTGGACGTTATGGTTTAGGTTCCAAAGAATTTACGCCAAGCATGGTCAATGCAGTGCTTCAAGCCGCTAAGGACAAAACGCTTCAACAATCCTTTACGGTGGGTATTGAAGACGATCTTACGCATTTATCGGTAGCAATTAAGGAACAATTGGATCTTGAGAAAGATGACTGTTTTAGAGCGATTTTCTATGGTTTAGGATCCGATGGTACGGTGGGTGCCAATAAAAATACTATTAAAATTATTGGTAATGAAACCGATCAATATGTGCAAGCCTACTTTGTGTATGACTCCAAGAAATCCGGTGCGATGACTGTTTCGCATTTGCGTTTTGGTCCAAGCCCAATAGAAGCGCCTTATTTGATTCAATCCGCAAATTTTGTAGCTTGTCATCAATTCCAATTTGTTGAAAAGTATGATCTTTTGGCAGCATTAAAACCGGGCGGTATCTTCTTATTGAATGCACCATTTGAAAAAGAGCATGTTTGGGAGAAATTGCCACAAGAAATGCAGCAAGCGATTTTGGATAAAAACATCCAAGTTTATGCCATTGATGCCTATGAAGTTGCACGTCAAACAGGAATGGGCGGAAGAATCAATACCATCATGCAAACTTGCTTCTTTGCTATTTCTGGAATTTTGCCACAAGAAGAAGCCATTACTTGCATCAAAAACGCGATTAAAAAGACCTATGGCAAAAAAGGAGATGCTGTTGTTCAAAGTAATTGCGCTGCAGTTGATGCGACTTTGGAACATTTGCATAAATTAGAGGCTAAAGCTGTTGTCGCGACGTCTCACAAGCGTGTTCCTTTGAATCTTTCGGGAGGTTCCGAATTTATCCAAACGGTAACCAAGCAGTTATTAGAAGGAAAAGGCGATGCTTTACCTGTCAGTGCCTTACCTGCAAATGGTACTTGGCCAACAGGAACGACGTGTTTTGAAAAACGCGACTTGGCTCAAGCGATTCCAGAATGGGATCCAAGTATTTGTATCCAATGTAATCGCTGCGCAATGGTATGTCCACATGCTGCAATTCGTTCGAAACATTACGATGCCAAACTTTTAGAAAAAGCACCGGCTGACTTTAAATCGATTGCATTCCGTTCTAAGGAGGCCGAAAATCACGCCTTTACCATTCAAGTTTCACCTGAGAATTGTACAGGTTGTAACCTTTGTGCAGAAGTTTGCCCGGCTAAGAGTAAGGTAGACGCTACCCAAAAAGCACTTATGATGCGTAAAAAAGCAGATGTATTTGAAGCCGAAAAAACACGATCAGACTTTTTTGAAACCTTGCCATGGCCAGATACGGTTTCAACAAAATTAGATGTCAAAGCAACTCAATTCCGTCAGCCTTTGTTTGAATACTCAGGAGCTTGTGCAGGTTGCGGCGAAACCTCTTACATCAAATTATTGACGCAATTATTTGGTGATCACCTTCTTTTGGCCAATGCCACCGGTTGTTCATCCATTTATGGTGGTAATTTGCCAACAACGCCGTATACGAAGAATGCAGACGGTCGTGGACCAGCCTGGGCAAATTCCTTGTTTGAAGATAATGCCGAATTTGGTTTTGGTATTCGCTTAGCTGCCGATAAAAAGACACAAACAGCTCGTAAATTGTTGCAAGCTATACCGGAATTGGCTCAAACATTCGCTGATCTTTTAGAACCTAATGTGGATGGAGATACAGAACGTAATCGTTTACGTCAACGTGTAGAAGCTTTAAAAGCAGAACTCAAGCAGAAACCTTCTCAACAGGCACAGTTGTTGTTACCTTTAGCTGACTTCCTGGTGGAAAAAACCGTTTGGACTGTTGGTGGTGATGGTTGGGCTTATGATATTGGATACGGAGGCTTAGATCACGTTCTTGCAAGCGGCCG
>CAZIZB010000108.1:0-3267 GCA_964543635.1 uncultured Opitutales bacterium
ATTTTCCTATAGTCAATTAATTTTATGGACGAAGCATTAAAGAATCCAGAAAATGTTTTAGTGGAGAACGCAAATGTTCCTACCAAACCTCGAGTAAAACGGGCGCGTAAAGCGATTACAACCAAATCTACCGAAGAAATGAATACCTCTTCGCCAGATATCACGATGGAAACAGTTAAGGAAACTATAGACTCAAAACCTACAACACCCAACACCTCAAATGAACCTTCTAAAGAGTTTATAAAACCCAAAGCTCATATTAAAGAAATAAACAGTCCACAACCTTATCGCAAAAACCCTAACAATAAAAATACAAATAATGTCAAGCAAACGACTTTGTCCCCTCATTTACAACGATATCGGTGGTGGATGGGACAATTGAATCAATGGCGAAATATCGGCGACATTCATTCCATAACCAATTTAATAACAGAGGTTACAGACCCTACCTTGCCTGTTTTTTCATTCAATGAATGGTACGACAAACCTCTAAAAGAACTTCTTGAAGGTATTCCTGCAGAATCGCAACTAACCTCTTTAACTCGACAAAGCATTTTAAGGGAAAAGATGCAAGTTGCTTGTGAACATAAGCAAGCTATTTGTATTGAAGGTGTAGTCGCAAAAGTTCCAAACACAGAAGAATGGTGTGTTTGTTATGCTTCTGACAATTATCAATTACGAGAACTAAGCGCCTATCTTCCTAAGGTTTTAGTACGTAAACACGGAATACGTCCAGGACAAACCATACAGGCACAAATTTTCATGTCGCCAACACATGTCCAATGTCCTTGCGTTATTAAGATCAATACTGTCATGGAGAAAACTCCAGAAGAAATGCGTACCATTCCGCATTTTAAAGAATTGATCCCCTATTATCCCACGGAACGTATTTTGTTAGAAATCAAACCTGAAAAAGGTTGGGACAATAATGCTATGCGTATTGTAGACATTTTGACCCCGATCGGCTTTGGGCAACGCGGACTCATTGTGGCACCCCCGAGAACCGGAAAAACAGTTTTACTACAAAACATAGCCCATTCGATCGTTAAAAACCAACCACAAGCACATCTCATTATCCTTCTCATTGATGAGCGCCCTGAAGAAGTAACAGATTTCAAAAACTTATTACCCGGCATTGAGGTTATTAGTTCAACCTTTGATGAATCTCCCGAAAGCCATGTACGTGCAGCTGAAGTCGTTATTGAAAAAGCCAAACGTTTGGTAGAAATCGGCGAAAATGTGGTTATCCTTTTAGACTCCATTACACGTCTAGCACGAGCCTACAACACGATTATTCCAAGTTCTGGAAAAGTCCTTTCGGGAGGTGTTGAAGCCAATGCGCTCCAAGGTCCAAAAGCCTTTTTTGGAGCTGCTCGTAACATTGAACAAGGCGGAAGTTTAACGATATTAGCAACCGCATTGATCGATACAGGCAGCAAAATGGATGAAGTTATTTTCGAAGAATTTAAAGGCACCGGCAACATGGAACTTCATCTCGATCGTTCGCTCATTGATAAACGCGTTTTCCCTGCTATCAATATCGAAAAGAGTGGAACTCGTAAGGAAGAACTTCTCTATCATCCGGATGAATTACACAAGATCTATGTTTTGCGTCGTGCCTTAAAAGGAGTCATTTCGCCAACAGAATCGATGGAAATGTTACTCGATAGAGTTCACAAAACCAACAATAATATCGAATTTTTAATGTCCATTAATGGTTAACATGAAAAAACATTTTTATATTACAACAGCCATTGATTACGTCAATGGGCAACCACATCTTGGCCACACTTATGAAAAGGTTTTGGCTGATGTTGTTGCACGTTATCATCGACTCAAAGGTGAATCGGTACATTTTCTAACGGGTGTTGATGAACACGGTCAAAAGGTCCAACAAAAAGCCCAAGCCTTAGGTAAAGAACCACAAGCTTTTTGTGATGAAGTCACAGAATCCTTTGTCGCTCTAACCAAGGCTTTAAAGCTTACCAATGATGATTTTATCCGCACAACAGATGAACGTCATAAAAAAATCGTACGATGGGCTTTACAAAAACTTTATGATCAGGGCTTGATTTATAAAGCTGAATACAAAGGCTTTTATAGCGTCAAAGAAGAACGATTTTTACTAGAAAAAGATAAAGTTGATGGGGCTTGGCCCGTACTATTTGGCGAAGTTAAAGAACTTTCAGAAAGTAATTACTTCTTCAAATTAAGTGCTTATCAAGATTGGTTGATCGACTACTTAAAAGAAAATCCAGACTTTATCTTCCCGCATTATCGGCAAAAGCAGGTCTTGGAATTCTTAAAAGAACCGCTTAATGATTTGTGCATATCGCGGCCTATCGACCGCTTGCAATGGGGAATTCCCTTACCCTTTGATCCCGAATTTGTAACTTATGTTTGGTTTGATGCACTCCTTAACTACATTTCTGCCGTAGGGTTTAATACCGAAAGCTTTGGACAGTATTGGCCAGCGGATTGCCACATTATTGGCAAAGACATTCTCGTACCATCACATTCGATTTATTGGCCGATTATGCTCAAAGCCCTCGAACTACCTTTGCCGAAGCAGATCATAGCGCATGGCTGGTGGCTCACTTCTGGAGAAAAAATGTCGAAAAGCCTCGGTAATACCTTCAATTTATTCGATTGGTTTGAAGAAAAAGGTATCGATGCAGTACGCTATTTCTTAATGCGAGAAATGGTAACCGGGCAAGATTGCGAATTTTCTTTAGAAAACTTCGAAAATCGTTACAATAACGAATTAGCCAACGAATGGGGCAACCTGATAAGCCGCACCTTTAACATGATTCAGCGTTATTGCGATGGCAAAGTCCCTACTCCAAGCCAATCAAACGAGGATTTAAAAAGCATCTGGGAAGAAACCTACGAAGCCATTAATAAGCATTTTGACCAATTCCAATTCTCGCAAGGCTTAGAAAAACTCTTTAAATTCATTCGTGAACTTAATCGTTATATCGAAGTTAAAGCCCCTTGGAAACTGGCTAAAGATCCTGCAAAAGCTAGCCAAATGGAATTAAAAGATGTATTAGCGCATTTGATAGAAGGTATTCGCCTATCGGTTCAATACCTACAAATTATCATTCCGGTCAGCAGTCAAAAACTTATGGAAGCCTTGCAAATCCATGATAAACCTTCCAATTTCTCTTGGAATCCGCAAACCTTATCGGACACTTCCATAACCGAAAAATTACTGCTATTCCCAAAGGCTGAAAAACGCGCATAAGCGCTACAATTCCTGCAAAA
>CAZIZB010000109.1:0-3243 GCA_964543635.1 uncultured Opitutales bacterium
GTCCACATAAAAATGCCATAAGTACACAAAACGCAAACGCACCTGTCGAAATTAATTACAAAAATCAACCCATAGATCCTAATCAACCTTACAATGCATTACCAGATTTACCACCTAGCGAATATGTAGAAACTAAAAAAGCGTTAAGGGGCGTTATTGGAACCAGTACAGTACAAGTAGTTGGTACAGTATTATCTAACGCTTGCAGAGAGGACCACGGGTTCTACCCGTGGGTTTCTATTGATAAAACCTCATTTGTTTTCTTTTGACAATGGTCTCATAAAATTAGCAAGCGTTGCAGCGCTATTTTTTTTATGATTTTCTTTTTGTGCCTCATCCATGCTTTTATCAATTATTAATTCATCTGCCAGTGTATTAAAAACACTCTTGTAAATACTCAAACAAGCCTTTTTTACGTTTTGTTCTGAAAAATTTAGATTACTACCTTGATACAAACGCAAAGAATAGGGCGAATGCCAATGTTGCAATAATTCAAACTCTCCAGGACATCTATCATCTATATTATTGTCTATATTTATAGTGTTTAAGGCATCATCACATAAGTTCTGTCCTTCTGTCATATCTGTTTTAAATAACAGTTTAATATCATTTAAAATACTTGCTGAAGAAAAATTTCCATCAAAATCTTGACAGTGTTTTTTGTATGCTTCTGGATCAAAACCTTTTTCTGCAAAAGAATTAACATGAAACAGTTCATGAAATAAAAGAAAAGCTCCCAATTTCGCAATATTTCTGTGAAATAGGTCTCCGAGTTTTATAGCTTTTACTTCCACATTGTTGGTATCTTTTGGTTCCATAACAAACAGATATTTATCCATCTGTTGTTCTATCGCTTCTCGTGTTAAATTGATTCCAATATATTTTGTATTGTTATTTTGAAATAAGCCTTTGCCATCGACACCTATCCTAGTACCATTTTGAAATTCGGTCTTATATATTTGGCCAATAAATATTTTTGTATTTCCTAGGTGTTTCTGTAACAACTCAAGTTGTTTTAAGGCAAGTGATTCAAAGTCGTTAAAAACTCTTTTTATATTATTGAATAATTCTGGTTCTATAGGTGAATAATCAATACCATCTATTGAGAATGCCTCGGTTTCAGAACAAAAAAGTTTTTCGAAAAATGAACCTATTCTATTGGCGTACAAGAATTGTTACCTGTAACTCCATTAGAAGCTGATAAAGATTGAGGATACATAGGAAAAGAGAAATTACTTGATTCTGCTTTCATATACCTCCTCCCTGTGTAATAAGTTTCTAAATTTTATGGTAAGATCATTTTTTACTTCCTGGGTCCCAGATGGAACCATATGTGTTGCATTTGCAACCGTACAAATATTCATAAGAACTAACTTATGATCTCAGCAAAAATAATGCCAAAATAGAATTTACTTTTCCTTTTTTCATTTTTATTTCTTTTTTATGAAAAAAGTGTATAATTACATTATTATTTTTTTGTCTATGATTCTTTGTGCAAAAGCAGATCTACAATTGAACTATCCTCATATCTTAAAATTTACAAATATTGAAATTAATTGGTTATGCAGTATTATTTCATCCCTAAATGTAGATATTTGTTCTTATAGAAAAAGATTAGATGTAAATGTTTTTAAAAAATACTCTCCGCAATGTATGGAGCAAAATTTGCAACAAATAAAACTTTCTGATTCCATAAAGCAATCTATATTAGAAATTTTGATTGAATTTGAACCAGTTACATCTGATTTTGGTCTATTCTCGTTGTATTATAAGGAATTTGCCTATCTACTACTCATTACCATGTATGAAAAAATAAAATTTCCACCCTATACTAACAATGTTGCAAGTTCAGCATTTCAACCTTATTATTCTGTGACATCTAGCTTGCACAATTTAGTACAATTTCCAATTAGAAACGATGATATGAACTTATTTAATAAAGCATTTCTTGTTTTTAAAGCTAGATCTTATCCTAATATATCAGAAGCAGAGTTCATTTTTGAACCTGTAAAATGCAAAAAATTTAGATAGAAACCCACGGGTTCTACCCGTGGGTTTCTATTTCGTTTCTTAGTGATATAAAAAATTGTTTTTACCAATATGTTGAATTAAAAGGAACAGACCAATCAAATATGTTTAAAGTTCAGATTAAAGATACATCAAAGTTAGAAAGTGAATATCAAAAACAATTTTTAAAAGATGTAGATTTACGCTGTAATTATGAATATTTCCCTAGTTTAAAAAATTGTTTTTTGAATAAAAATAATACTATTTTAAAGTTATGGCAAGACAAACATCATGAAAATTTATTATCCAAGCTAAAAAACAACTTCAATCTAAAAGATGATAAATTTTGGAAAAGTTTATTTTTTAATGGAGAAGAAGCACGCAATCTGTTAGGCTTAGACGAATCAATGAGTAGCAATGAAAGCATCGGTGAATTTCATTATATCAAAGAATCTTACCAAAAATTACATGGAACAAAGTACAACATAATTCGCATGCCTTATGATTCAAAAATACAATGGAATAAAATAACAGATTACGATGAAACAATAAAATCTATTTTTCAAAAGAAATTTTGCCTTAGAGGCGATGAAATAAAAGAAATAAGGTTAAGTCATTTAACCGAATGACGATTCGGCTGAATCATACAATTTTCAAAAACTGTATTGCTGCATTGAAAGTGGTCATACCAAGTCAATCTTCTTTTCATTAAATTAAATGCTTGTTGAAAAAGAGATTGTTCTTCATCTTGAAAAACAATTTTGTTTTCATAAAAATATTTCATGTAGGCAGATATTTCAATCATTCCACTTATAGAATCATCAACAGACTCTACGTATCCTCCTATTCTCATTAGTATATAAACTAAATTTTTTGTAATTAAAAATTCATTTAAATATTCTTGTACCCAATTATTAACAGAAGGATATTCTACAAGCTTTTGACTATAAAAATCTAAAAATTTTTGTTCTTCCTTATTAAATTGTAATATAAAATCACAAGAAGCAAATTTTTTACTAAATAGTACTATAAATATAAGAATAAATTTTTTCACATTTTTGGAATAAATCTATTTAAATTGCTAGTCAAGTGATTTATTTTATCTGATGCAAAGCGAAGAAGACCACGTGTTCCACCCGTGGTCTTCTTCGCTTTGCGTCAGATAAAAAGTAAAAGAAAGGTTAAAATGACATCTGCAATCTGAGCGCAAACCACAAGCATTTTGGTAGGATGTTT
>CAZIZB010000110.1:0-3216 GCA_964543635.1 uncultured Opitutales bacterium
CTCATTAAAACCTTGCCTTAATTTCTAAATCTGTTATAATAGTAAATGTTATGAGTCAGGAATTGAAAAACTTTGATATGGAAGCTGAAAAGCAGAGGTTGGATAAGGATCCCAATTTTACGGATGAGGAGAAGGCTGAGATCCTAGAGTATGAAGATACGGTAAAGGGGTTATTGATACACAAAGTTTACATAAAGCTTAATCCTCTTTTTAATTTAGAAGATAGAAACAGCAAGGTGATGGCTAAG
The DNA here is from genome assembly GCA_964543635.1 of uncultured Opitutales bacterium. Lineage (GTDB taxonomy): Bacteria > Verrucomicrobiota > Verrucomicrobiia > Opitutales > UBA9783 > JBKSMP01. The sequence goes on from CAZIZB010000110.1 coordinate 249, forward strand.
CTTCTTGTTCTTGGGGAAGGAGAGCTGGATGAGCTTTATGCATTTATTGTGTCAGGTGATAAGAGTAAACCAGAAATAGAAGCTAAAATTAATGAGCTTGTTCAAGGATAATTTCTTAAAAAATTCTCCTAAATCTTTTTGGAAAAATGCCGTATTTATAGGAAGGGTTTTGTCAGAAGTTTAATTGACAAATGTTTAGAAATAGATTTAGATAGTAAAAGGTAATTTTAACAGGAAATCAATGTTATGAGTAATAAAATGATTTATGAATTCGGTAAAAAGACCGATGGAGATGCTACCATGCGGGCGCTCTTGGGAGGCAAGGGTGCAAATTTGGCAGAAATGTCGCGTATTGGGCTTCCCGTTCCTCCAGGATTTACGATTACAACAGAAATGTGCTTGGCTTATTACGAAGCCAATCGTACCATCAGCGCAGAGTTAAAAGCTGCCGTTAAAGAAGCGATTGCTCATGTAGAAGAGCAATTAGGTAAAAAGTTTGGTGATGCCAATAATCCGTTGTTGTTTTCGGTACGTTCCGGTGCACGTGAATCCATGCCAGGAATGATGGATACCATTCTCAACCTCGGTCTAAATGATGTAACCGTTGAAGGTTTTGCTAAAATTACCAATAATCCACGTTTTGCGTACGACTGCTATCGTCGTTTTATCCAAATGTATGGGGATGTGGTTATGGGCGTCAGTGCCGATTCTGAAGAAGAACACGATCCTTTTGATGCCATTCTCAGTGCGGCCAAAGCCAGCAAAGGTGTCCAATTCGATACGGAATTAGACGCAGAGGATTTGAAGAAAATTATTGCGCAATTCAAAGATTTGATTCGCAGTAAAAAAGGAAAAGAGTTCCCTCAAGACGCGTTTGAACAGTTGGAAGGGGCTATTGGCGCCGTATTCGGTTCTTGGTACAACGAACGTGCAATTATTTATCGCCATAAGTACAACATTCCTTCGGAGTGGGGAACGGCTGTTAACGTTCAATCCATGGTCTTTGGTAATGCGGGTGATACCAGCGCAACCGGTGTTGCTTTTACACGTAATCCAGCCAATGGTGAAAATGTTTTCTATGGTGAATACTTGATTAATGCTCAAGGTGAAGACGTGGTTGCCGGTATTCGTACGCCACATCCGATTGCGCAATTATCTGAAGAAATGCCGCATGCTTACGAAGCTTTGATGGATATTCGTAAGACCTTAGAAACGCATTTCAAAGATATGCAGGACTTTGAGTTTACGGTTGAAAATGAGCATTTGTACATGTTGCAAACCCGTAATGGTAAACGTACCGGTTTAGCCGCGATTCGCATTGCTCTCGATATGGTCGACGAAGGTCTTATCGATAAAAAGACAGCCTTGTTGCGTATTCCAGCAGAATCGATTGCCAGCTTGCTCGTTCCTGTCTTTGATCTCGATAGCAAAAAGCACGCAAAGTGCATCGCAACCGGTTTGCCGGCAGGTCCAGGAGCTGCTTGTGGAAAGATCGTGTTTACAGCGGATAAAGCTGAAGAATCTGCTCAAAAAGGCGAAAAAGTTGTTCTTTGCCGTGCCGAAACATCTCCAGAAGATTTGCGTGGAATGCTCGTTGCAGAAGGTATTTTAACTAGCCGTGGCGGTGTTAGCTCACACGCTGCTTTAGTAGCTCGCCAAATGGGTAAAGTTTGCGTTTGTGGTGCCGGCGACTTAACCATCGATTACGGAAAGAAGACCATTACACGTGACGGAATGATCTTGAATGAAGGTGACTTTATTTCGATCGATGGAACAACCGGAGAAGTCTTTGAAGGTAAGATCGAAACCATGCCATCTGAGGTCATGCAGGTACTTAACGGCAACTTGAAGGCTGATGAAAGCCGTACCTATCGCCAATTTGATACGATCATGAAGTGGAGTGATGAATTCCGTCAATTGGGAATTCGTACCAATGCTGATACACCTAAACAAGCCGAATCTGCATTTGCGTTTGGTGCAGAAGGTGTAGGTTTGTGTCGTACCGAACACATGTTCTTTGAAGGCAACCGTATCGATTCGATGCGTGAAATGATTTTGGCCGATAATGAAGCCAATCGTCGTAAAGCTTTGGACAAATTGCTTCCATTGCAACGAGAAGACTTTATTGGTATCTTCAAGGCTATGAAGGGTCATCCGGTTATTATCCGTCTTTTGGATCCACCGTTGCATGAATTCTTGCCACACGAAGAATCCGCAATTCAAGAATTATCGAAGGTTATCAACCTGTCTGTTGAGGAAATTAAGCATCGTTCCGAGAATTTATCCGAACAAAATCCAATGTTGGGACATCGTGGTTGCCGCTTAGGAATTTCTTACCCAGAAATTACTGAAATGCAGGCTACGGCTATCTTTGAAGCTGCTGCAGAGGTTTTGAATTCCGGAACACCAGTCCATTTGGAAATCATGATTCCATTGGTTGGCTTCGTCAAAGAGCTCGAAAATCAAGTCCAATTGATTAAAACGGTTAAAGAAAAAGTTTGTCAGCGTTATAACCGCGACATTCCTTGCATGCTTGGTACCATGATCGAGAATCCAAGAGCTACGGTTCGTTCCGCTGAAATCGCAAAAGTTGCCGACTTCTTCAGCTTTGGTACGAACGACTTGACCCAGTTGACTTTGGGAATTAGTCGTGATGATATGGGTAAATTCTTTAATCATTATCTCAATCACGAAATCTTTACCCAAAATCCATTTGCTTCTATCGATGTCGATGGTGTTGGTGAATTAGTCAAGTTGACCGTCCAAAATGCCCGTTCTGTAAAACCTGAAATGGAATTGGGAATTTGTGGAGAACATGGCGGTGATCCACGCTCGGTCGAATTCTTCCATAATGTTGGATTGAATTACGTCAGTTGCTCACCGAATCGTATTCCCATTGTTCGTTTGGCTTGCGCTCAGGCAGCTCTCAAAAATCCACGTAAGTAATGGAGTGAAGCGAAGAAGGAAC
>CAZIZB010000111.1:0-3207 GCA_964543635.1 uncultured Opitutales bacterium
AACCACAAGCATTTTGGCAGGATGTTTAAAAAATTCTGCAGCGAGCGAGTTTGGTGTTTCTGGCTTGTTCAGATGCAGACAGAGAGCTTTTTTTGATTTTTTCTTGAGAGATTTTTTGTAAACAATCCATCAACCTCCCTTAAAACTTTTATTCATTGCGCAACACTGTTGGGGCTTCTACAGGATTTTGCTTAGTTTCTGTTCCTGCATTGCCTTGTGGTGAGTTAGAACCTTGAGCTATTTTTTGTTGGGGAAAAGGTGCTTGACCTTGAGGTTTTGGCCCTATTTTCTTTGAAATTTTTGTTATTGGTGTTTCTTTGGGTAGACCAATAGATGTGTGATTGCTGTCTGTATGCTTTTGAGCTATGTTATTTATTGCGGTATTTGTTGTTTGAATATTTGTTGCTTGATTATCTTTGATTTGAACGGATTGTCCGGAATTTGTTTGTCCTTACATTTGTTTTAATTCATTAAGGCATGCTAAATTCGATTATCCATTTATCAATGAAGGCATAATATCTTTTTCATAGCAATTTTTGTACCATTTTCTTCTCTTTGCTTCATTTTATTCGCTTTTAACGCTTGATTTTTAGGATTGATAATTTCAAAAGGACCACAAATGCCTTGACAAGATTTATTTTATTTATGAAAGTATATTCATAGCTGGGTTCTATGCAAGAACGATGGATGAACCCCGTCAGGGCCGGAAGGCAGCAGCGGTAATCTCATTATTCTGTGCCGTAGAGTGCCTGGCTATTCTGCTTCACTCTTTTTATGTTCAATAAATGCTTTTAAGAGTGTGTCATAGTCTTGATAATTTTGATTTTCGTTGTGAAAGTCTATTAATTGGTCTACTGTTTCTGCAGCATCTTTATTAGTGGTAGTTATTCCATGCTTGCCGAATTCTTTAAATATTTCGAATCCTATTGTCAGTTTTTTAACACTCCATTCCTTTAAATCCTTTAAATCCTTTAATTCTTTAAGATCTATAGTACCTTTTTCGTCTTTATAATCTTCAGGATTTGCAATTGTATTGAGATTTTCTGTTACTGTTTGCATCAGTTTAGCAAGCGTTTCGGCTGCACTTAACAAGTCTTCATCTTTTTTAATTTTTATAGATCCAAGACGTGTATTCAATAGTTCGGTAAAGCTTTTTGATTTATTAGGTTTTTTTGCATATGCTTTTATCGCGTTTTTGTATTTTGCATATTTGGTTTCGAATTCTTTATATTTCTCTTTTGATATATCATTTTTTATCTTGTCAAATTCTTCGTCTAGTTGTTTGAAATGTTCGTCAATATTGAAGTCTTTTGTAGCAGATGAAGCTTTTGCGTTGATATCTACAGCAGCATTTGCTCCTAAAGAATTTATGGTTTGGGCTTGTTGTTGTGTGTTTTCTTCTATATTAATTACGCTTTTTAAATTTTCGCTTGTAATTGTCGCATTTCCAATCTCAACAGAGTGATTGGCCTTTATACCACCAGTATTAAGATCTTCGATATTTTCTGGTTTATTTGATTGAGCAGATGAAGCTTTTGCGTTGATATCTACAGCAATATTTGTTCCTAAAGAATTTATGGTTTGGGCTTGTTGTTGTGTGTTTTCTTCTTTACCAACTATACCTTGTTGATTTTCTCTTATAATTGTCGCTTTTTCAAGATCAGCAGAAATAGACGTACTATTAAAATTTACTGACTTATTATTGGGGAGCTCGTAAAGTTCTCCAAAATCACTCCTTAACATCCCATCGTTGTTTACTTCATTTTCTGTTTTGTTTTTACCAGGTACATCATTCTCATTTTGTTCAACATGTTGTTCTTTAGTTTGTATGTTGGAGGGGTTTACATCATTATTGATATCAAAGTGTCCTTCGGATGTTTCTACAGATGCTTTTAGATACTCATTAACAGCATTCCAAAGCTTGTTTTGAGTTTGGATGCGTCCAACATCATCTTCATTGGTTTGTTTTTCTTTTCCTAATAGCTCCATTTCTGTATGAATAACAGAGTTTTCAAAGAATTTGCTTTCTCGCCAATCTTTTAAGAAAGGACCTATTTTCTTTCCGTTTAGTTCTGCACCTTCAAAGACAACATTCAGTGGTATTTTTTTGGTCAAAGATTGTAGTTTTAAAGAAGGGTCGTCTCCGGGCTTGTAAACCCCAATGGTTAATCCATCCCCGTCACCATTACTACCTGGGTCTAATGTCAATTTCATTACATCACCATTTGGTAATGAACGATATTGAATTTGCCCACCATTTGCAAGAGCAGCTTGATCTTCAGCGGATAAAGGTCCAACTGTTGCAGGATTTATGTTTATTGGAACGTCTAAACCATCCTGTTTTTTTAGTTCCTCTAATTTATCCTTAAGAGCCTTCATGCATTCTTGAGCTTCTGCGCTACATTTTCCAGATATTTTGAAGTCAAAACTTCCATCTTTTATAAAGACTTTACCTTTAATGCCGGCTTTTAGAATTGTTTCTGAATCTAATCCGAGTGCTGTAAAATCAATATTGCCATTTTCAAAAATAAGATTAGCCTTTTTAAGGTTTTCTATAAGTTTTTCTGCGTCTGCTGTCTTGACTTCTTTTTGTTCAGGATTAAAATAACTTTGAACAGCCTTATTTGTCGCTTCATCTAAGTGAGGATGATCTCCTGAAGAAATTTCTTTAGTAATAGTGGTAGAAGGAGTTGCTGATTCACCTGTTGCAGATTGAGAAACGGGTTTCGGTTGCTCTGTGTGTTGCGGTGTATCAATAGATTGGTTAGATTGATGGGGGGGGACATTTAAAGCGGTTTCTAACATCTGGGCACTTTGTTGATCACCGACACCTTGTGATGAATTTGTAACTTTATCCAAAGAATTCTCAAAGCTTCCCTTCATTTCAGCACCAAAGACGCTAACACTAGCTTTATCTTGTTGGTTTAACTGTTGTACTGTAGTCGAGTTTATAGCTGATGGGGCTTGTTCTTGAGAAATGTTTGAGATGGTAGACGAAATTTGTTTCATTTCGCTCATTTGCTTCCCCCAATTTTCTTTTGGAACAGGTGTTAAGACATGTTCTCCTTGGACAAAAGGACTACCACTTTGAATTGATTGCATTCCTTTATTCTAAAATTTCTAACCAGCTTTAGCAATAAAATTTTAGCTTAAGGGATGAAATTTTCCTAAAAGTAGGATTTAGGAGGGTTTACAATTGGTTAGCTT
>CAZIZB010000112.1:0-3167 GCA_964543635.1 uncultured Opitutales bacterium
AAGCATTTGTTGAATGCATGACGGATCCCATACAGGATTTGTTAAAAACGATTTTGAAAGCGCAAAAAGCTTTAGGAGAGGTCCATTTTCCACTCAATCCGGACGTTTTAAAGCAGTATTTGCAAGCCTCGCACATAGAGGAGGATCATGAAGTGGAAGGAATTGAAGTCATGCAAGTCGAAAGTAAAATGGAACAAGCTGAAGCTTTTACTTTACCCGAAGGGACAAAAGAAGAACAATGGAAATGGCTTAAGCAGCGTGTTTTAACCTGTCCGCATTGTTTGAAGCATTTGTATCCAGGCAAAAAGCTTGTGTTTGGCAGTGGAAATTTGGATGCAGATATCTTTTTTTGTGGAGAAGCGCCTGGAGCGGACGAAGAAGAGCAAGGTGAGGTGTTTGTCGGAAGGGCTGGGCAATTGCTTACAAAAATTATTGAGGCAATGGGGCTTAAGCGTTCCGATGTTTATATCGGTAACATTATGAATTGGCGGCCAGAAACTCCGAATCACATTGGAAATCGTCCGCCGACGCAAGAGGAAATGCAGTTTTGTTTGCCATATTTGAAAGGGCAATTGAATATTGTAAAACCTAAAGTTATTGTGGCTTTAGGCGCAACGGCTGTTAGTGGCTTACTTGGGCATGATTCTCAAAGACGTATGCGGGATTGTCGTGGTAATTGGTTTGAATTTAATGGTGTTCCTTTGATGATTACTTATCATCCATCTTATCTGCTTCGAAACGCTACAAATACTTCAAAACGTATTGTTTGGGAAGATATGTTGAAGGTAATGGAATTTTTGCAAATGCCAATTTCGGAACGTCAAAGAAATTATTTTTTATAAAAAATTCCTATTTTTTTCTAGAAAAGTGCCGTTTTATTGTATTAGATGTATTAGTTTGGAAAGGAAAGATTTATGGAAGCACAACAGTTAGACTCTTTTTTAGAAAAATTAGACACGGATGGTCATTTGTTGGAAAGCATTCCCAATAAGATTGTTTGGTTAAGCGGAGCACCAGGGGCAGGGAAAGGTACTAACGAGCGTTATATCATTGAATATGGACATTTATATCCGAGTCCTTTGATCGCAAGTAGTTTGCTCAATAGTCCAGAGATGCGTGAAAAAATTAATCGTGGGCTGCTGCTAGATGATGCTACCGTTATTTCTTCTGTATTTAGTGGTTTGCAGGATCCGATTTATGAAGATGGATTAGTGGTTGATGGATTTCCAAGGACTCAAGGGCAGGCTTATAGTATTTATTGGCTTTATCGTGCCATGCAGGAAAAAGGCTACAATCCCTTGTTTTCTGTGATTGTTTTGACTTTAGATGAAGAGGAAAGTGTCCGTCGTCAATTGTATCGGGGAGAACGTGCTAAGGAATATAATGCACGTATACGTAAGACTGGCCAGGGCGTTTTGAAGGAGGTGCGACCAACGGATTTAGATCCAGAAATTGCTCGTCAACGTTATCAAATTTTCATGCAAGAGACGTTTGTTGCATTGCAAAGTTTAAAAGGTAAGATACCCTTTATAACCATTGACAGTAATGGAAGTTTGCGTGAAGTTAAAGAGCGTGTGTTGGCAGCTGTAAAATTATTGAAATTAGATGCAAATTAAATTGGTTTACCTTATTCTCATAAGTCTTTTGGGACTTTTGGGATGCTCTAAAAAAGAAACAGAAGTTCAACGTGCTTATCGTGATGGTATCCTGCTAGTTGGTATAGGACCTGATCCAGAAGGCCTAGATCCACATTGTATTTCAGGCGTTACCGAACAAAATATTCTTAGGTCTCTTTTTGAGGGTTTGGTTAAACCACATCCAAAGACTTTAGAACCAGAACCAGGTGTGGCAGAGCGATGGACGGTAAGTACAGATGGTTTACGTTATACATTTTATTTGCGGCCAAATGCTACTTGGAGTAACGGAGATAAAGTACAAGCAGAAGACTTTTTGTTTTCATTTCAGCGTTTGCTTACACCTGCTGTTGGCGCTTCCGGAGCTACTTCTTTTTTTGTGATCAAAAATGCAAAGCGATTTTATAACAATGAACTCTCATTTGACGAGGTTGGTGTTAAAGCGCTTGATGCTTTAACTTTGGAATTTACCTTGGAAAATCCGACGGCTTACTTTCTTTCCCTTTTAATGCAAGCTGCAGCTTATCCGGTTCATCGTGAGACTCTAAAACGTTGCAATGGAGAATTTACGCGAGATCCTACTTGGACGCGTGTACAAGATTTTGTTGGTAATGGGCCTTTTGTTCTTAAACACTGGAAAGTGGGTGAAAAAGTTGAGCTTACTAAAAATAAATTGTATTGGAACGAATCGTGTGTAAAGCTTAATGGTATTGTTTTCAAGCCGATTAGTGATTATGCTACTGAGGAGCGCGCTTTTAGGCGAGGGCAATTGCATATTACGGAAAATGTTCCTTATTCTAAGATAAAGGAATATTACCAGAAAAAAGATGAACAGTTAAAAATCCATCCTTATCTCGGAACGTTTTATTATATCTTTAATACAAAAATAAAACCATTGGACGATGTCCGGGTTCGTAAAGCACTTAATTTGGCATTACATCGCGATGCTTTGATGGGGAATGACCTTTTTTGTATCAAACATCGTTCGGCTTTTCAGTTGGTTCCTGAAGGTTGTTGTGGTTTTCACTGTATTAATCCTATTGAAGAAGATGCAGATCTTGCTCGAAAGTTATTAGCGGAAGCGGGTTATCCGAATGGTCAAAATTTCCCTAAATTATCGCTTATTTTTAACACAACTGAAGGACAGATGTATCTCGCTTCTGCGATTCAAGAAATGTGGAAAAAAGAACTTAATATCGATGTGGAAACGATCAATTTGGAATGGAAAGTATATTTAAATCGACGTCGCGAAAAAAACTTCGAAATTGCACGTGGTGGCTGGGTTGGCGATTATAATGATCCAACGACCTTTCTCGATCTGTGGCGTAGTAATAGTTATAACAACTACACTTATTGGCATAACGACGCATTTGATCATTTGTTAGATGCTGCCGCAAACATGAACGATATTTCAGAACGTATGCATACTTTAGAGAAGGCTGAAGCTCTTATTTTGGAGGAAGCTCCTTTGTTGCCACTTCATTCAAGCGCTACGTCACATTTGGTGCATCCTTCTGTCCAAAATTGGCATGC
>CAZIZB010000113.1:0-3157 GCA_964543635.1 uncultured Opitutales bacterium
TTTTTGAAAGCCCTTAAATTTCGATAAAAACAAAAAAGAGGACTTTTGCCCTCTTTTGCCAGCCTAAATCATATTTTTTACTTAACAGGTGTAAATTGTGGCTTCAAATCAAGTTTTACGTCTTCTTTGTCCCAATTTTCAATAACATTTTTCAAGCTTGGTAGCTTTTCTACGTTAAACAAATTTTTAGGAATAAATGTCCAATGAACAACGATAGCTTTTTTCTTTTGATTGATTGCTACATTTCCACAATTGGCATTTCTTGCTGGATCATAATAAGACACAAACCAACCTTCTGCAACTTGATTCATGTCGACAATTTTAAAACGAGCACTATCCCCACTTAAATAAACCGCATCATGAAAACTCATTCCTTGTTCAACTAATCTATTTATTCCAACCTGGCCAGCTATAGCTCCTAAATTTTTAGCATTATAAACACCGCTTGAAATGTAAGTAAATCTATTTTTAACCATATGATCCATGGACCATGTATGCGTAAAATAATTACATTCTGCTTGTTCTAATTTACAAAAAGCCTTATAAACTTCCACATCATCAATTCCAATAAGTACTTGTTTTATGGTATCGGGAACATCCGCTATCGACATTTCTTTTTCTGAAATACGCGCTTCTGACCATGTAGAATTTTGACCACCTGCGTTATAATGAAAAACAATAGGAAACGGAGAAGTAGCCGACTGACACCTAAAGTCATTTTCACCGTAATCTCCACCCCAAAGATCATATCCTCTCCAGGCTAAACTATTTGAAATGAAAGCAGTGGACATTAAACTAACAAGTGCAATATTTTTTATATTCATGATAGAATGTGGTATTTGCAATTCTAAAAAAGTCAAGCCTTATGTGCTGTTTTTTTATATACTTACAAACCTTCCTTATTAGGTTGGGCATACAAATTAGGAAACGGTATGCCTATAAACAATTTTTGAGGTTCACATAACAAGTAAGTGGCACAACATTTCCAGAACTCTTTCAATGTAGGAGAACGACGCATAGCTTGTAAAAAAGCTCCTTGGGGATCGACTGCCAAACCAATATAATTAGCAAAACGTTTAAGTACTCCAAGCGCAGTTAATTCCTTCTTGGCATTTAGTTCAAATGTACAATAGAGGGTTTCTAGATAGCCAAAAACTTCTGAAAAAAGTGGATATTGAATCGGTAAATCATTTTGGAATTGCTGCCATTGTTTAAAAATCCATGGATTAATCAAAGCTCCACGCCCTATCATAAGTCCGTGGCAATGCGTTGAATCAAGCACATTTTCCATAACCGAAATTGAATGTATATCGCCATTAGCTAAAATAGGGAAAGGACAATGTCGGACCGCTTGTTGCGTGAAATTATGACGTGCTTGCCCTTTATAAAGCTCAGAAACCGTTCTCGCATGTAAAGTTGCTAGATCGACTTGAACTTCCGTTAAAATATTTAGAATCGATTCAAAGTCTTTATCGGAATCAAAACCGATACGAAATTTCACACTAAGTGGCTTTGTGAAAGTTTGTCGTAACCCTAAAAGTAAAGATCTCAAAAGAGGCAGATCTCTCAACAAACCACCTCCAGCTTGCTTTTTAAAAATTTTAGGAACGGGACAGCCTACATTAAAGTCAATTCCCGCAATTGGATACTGTTCTAAAACGCGTACACTAGCCTTTAAGGCCTTTAAATCGTTTCCCATAATCTGGACCCACAAGGGTCGGCCTTCGACAGCTGCAAGCGCTTCTTCTATCCACGCACTTTCAATAACATAATGATCATGAACCCGTACAAATTCACTGAAATAAGCATCTGGAGCTCCATAACGATTGAGTAAGCGCCAAAAAGGAGCTTGTGTTAAGGCACGCATAGGGGCCAATGCAGTTCCTTTTTTGGGGAAAATCATAATTACTAAGCCGTTTTAAAGCTTTTTAATACATCTGAAACATCTGTCAATCGTGACCACAACTCAGGATCCACTTTAATCGGTTTTTGCATCGTTAATGATAATAAAATAGCATCACTAGGACGCACATCCATTTCAACCAAACGATCCGGAGACCCTTTTTGTAGGCAAACAACACGTGCAAAAAACACGTTATCTTTCATGTCATAAATAACAATGCTTTGAACAGAAATATCGAAACCAAAAAGAATATATTTTACGAAATCAAACGTCAAAGGGCGCTTAGGAGCCTGTTTAGAGAAAACAAATTGAATTTGTTCCCCCATAAGGAGATCGACATACATAATAAAGGTCTTCTGGTCATTTCCCAAAAACAGACCTGTCCCCGAAGGCGTAGCAACGACTTGCTTTAATTCAACCTCTGTTGTAGCTATTTTCATATCATTGAACCTTTGTCCAGCCACGTCCAGGCTTTTGCGGACGAATGGTGCTTCCATCTGAACGTTCAATTAACAAATTATTGCCTTCCGAATAAGAAATTTGCAAAACATCTTCCTTGGAAATAGGACGTCGTTCATCTTTATTAAGCGTTCCTGCAAATAAACGTTTTTTATCTTTTTCTTGTCGCACAAAAACCTGGACTGTATCCAATGCCACCAAAGTAATTTCTTCGTATTTGGGTTCTTTAGCAGCAGGAACATATAAAGTTTCATTTTCCCAAGAAGCTGTTACAGATTTTTCTTCTTTCTTAAAATGATTAAGCATTAAGTAAACAATTCCTAGAAAAAGGCTTATAACAACAATCCAAATCAGTTTTTTAAAATAAACAAATTGAAAAATCGGCTTAACATATTTTGCGGAACTTTCTTGGAGATCTAAATTTGAAATTTGAGGACCCGTAGTATCCGTTTTTTCTTCTAAACTTTCAATTCTCAAATGCCCTAAAGAAATCCTATTAGAAGCTTGTTCGTCATTGTGAATAGCCTCATATTCCGACAAAATAGCATTTTCATTTAATTTTAAAAATCGCACATAAGAACGTAAAAAACCTTTTGCATATACAGCCGGAAGCTTACTATCAAATTCATTGGCCTCAAATTTTATAATCCAATCTTTACGAATTTTCAATTTATCCGAAACTTCATCCAATGACAAACCTATCCGCTGCCGTGCTTGCTGTAAACGTTCTCCTATAGTCTGCTGCATGTATAAAAAAATAAACACTATTCTTAAAACTGCAAGTTTTTATTGGAT
>CAZIZB010000114.1:0-3141 GCA_964543635.1 uncultured Opitutales bacterium
TAATGTAAGAAAATAAATTTTTAAGCTTGACGGAAATACTGAATATTGAAAGCCTAAACGACAATTTGTTTTAAGTAACAAAATTTTAATTAGTAGTAGGACATGAAAAAGAAAAAGAATAATTATTATGTAGGCCTGTTGGCAGGAGTGTTGACAGCTGGGGTACTGCCAGGAAGTGATGGCAAAGAAAACATGCTTGGATTAGGTGATAATCCAACATCTATAGTTCAAGGACAAGATACCGGAATTACAGAAGAATTGAAGGTGGCAGCCAGTGAATTAGCGGCTTCTTATGATGAGCGTGCAGATGGTAGTACAAACAAAGCAATACGTAGATTATTTAGAGCTAGAGCAAATTATTTAAGGGCAACATTTGGTGTTGAAAATGCAACAGAATCTATTGAACCAGACGAAAATGATGGTCTCTATGTTGAAAAAATACGATATAGCTATGCTAAAAAATTGGCAAATTATTACAAACAGAAAGGAAATGAAGAATTTGCACGTGACTTAAAAAATGATTTTGCATATTTAGATTATTATACAACACTCATTGCTTCTCAGAAGCTTGAAAACAATGATGATTTTAGAAATTATCTGGTTTCAAAAACTCGTTTTGGATATGAGACACATATCAATAATGCACCTATAAGAAATGCAACCGATGCACAACTGTACCCAAAACTTGAAACCCAACTGATTTTCAGTTTAGATGACTACATAATGCCAGGTATGTATCAGTACATTGTCATTTATCCAGTAACGAGACTAGAAATAAATGATTGGGTTGATCAATTAAGAGAGATAAACAAAGGCGATCTTACAAATCCAATTATATTTCAAGCTCAAAAATTGGAGACACGTACTATGAGTCCAGTAACAGAAAATCAATATTTTGAAATTAAATCCTATTGGTGTAACATTAATACGGGTAATAATATGTTAAGTGCGAGCACGTATTATAATAAGTTAAAAAGCTATAATAAACCCATTGTGTTTGGAAAAACTGAAAGAGATCTTAAGTTTAGTACAGGTGTAAAAGCTAGCTACTTTAAACAAGAAGTTTCTTATCAAGAGTATTTAGAGCTTGTCAACCAATATGGGGATAACTTTTTTGTAGGATTTGTACATTTAAAACCAAATTCTATGCAAGAGTTACAACAGCAATTAGGAGCTTTGATAAAAAGCAAAAATGTTAACCAAATTCGTATAGATCATGAAACATATGTCGATGTTGCTAACATTCCATTAGAGTATCTGGGTTGTATTAAAATTCGAAATATGTCTTTTTCAAATTATCAAAATCCTAATGGTGAATTATTCTTAATACGTACTATGTTAGGCAATATAAACAACGTAAACTGTAAAACTATTTATTGTTTTGATTCTCCATATCCTGAGCAAAACACGTCCGTAAATAGAGTTTATGAAAGAATGGAAGGAAATGCTTTGGAATTGAATAGTCAGCGTATTGTATATGTCGATAAACTTCCTGAAGATATTAATGAGCGTCTTCGCGAAAAGGAAAGGGCTTATGTGCAATATATAAAGAGCTATGATCTTGAATATTTATCGGGGTATGTAAATATTGCTGATAAACCTGCAGAACTTTCAGATGAAGAATGGAGTAGGGTAATTATCCTTAAGGGAAAAGCTGAAGAAATTAAAACTCTTATGCGTTACCAAAGGCCATACAGAATTATGGTTTTTCAAATGGAATAATTATTACATTGAACATGACTTAAGCCTTCCACTGGAAGGCTTGCTTATTTACTTTAAATCGTGAAAATCATTTAAATCTTACGCTTTACCGATGCCATAAGCTTCAAAACCAAGCGAACGAATTTGTTGCAAATTCAACAAATTGCGGCCATCGAATAAAAAGGCTGGTTTAGGCATATTTTCATACAAACGCTTATAGTCTAGATTCTTAAAAATCTCCCAATCCGTTAAAATAACGATTGCATGTGCGCCTGCAGCAGCTTCGTAAGGATCATCGCAATATTCAACCAACGAACTTGGGAATTCGGCCAAATCTCTTGCAATTGTATCTTGGGTCACTTTGGGGTCACAAATTGCCAATTGAGCTTGTTCGCGCAACAAATTTTGACATACGGTAATGGCAGGAGTTTCACGAGTATCATTGGTATCTTTTTTAAATGCGAATCCAAAAATAGCTAGCTTTTTACCTGAAAGCGTATTAAATAATTTTTCAGCAATTAAGCGAGCAAAACGATGCTTTTGGTATTCATTCATTTCGACTACTTGGTTCCAATAATGAGCTACTTCAGGCAAACCAAAATACTCGCATAAGTATATCAAATTCAATAAGTCTTTTTTGAAGCAAGAACCACCGAAGCCAACAGAACTTTTAAGAAATTTGGGACCAATACGGGAATCGGCTCCAATTGCCATTGCAATTTCATCGACATCTGCACCTGAGCGTTCGCAAAGTGCCGAAAGTGCATTGATCGAAGAAATTCGTTGTGCTAAAAAGGCATTTGCTGTTAATTTAGATAATTCGCTGGACCAAATATGTTGTTGGATAATTTTATTTTTAGGAACCCAATGTTCGTACAATTTGCTTAGAGTTTCTACCGCTTTTTGTCCACTTTCTGTATTGTCTCCACCAATAAGAATGCGATCTGGATGTTTTAAGTCTTGAATCGCAGTTCCTTCGGCCATAAATTCCGGATTGGAAACTACTTCAAAATGACATCCATGTGTATTGGATTGTAAAATACGACGAATTTTTTCAGCGGTTCTTACTGGAATGGTTGATTTTTCTACAATAATTTTGTCTGTCGTTGCAATTTTCGCGATACGACGAATAGCACTTTCAATAAATTTTAAGTCCGAAGCTTTTCCCGCCCCTTCTCCATAGGTTTTTGTAGGTGTATTGACAGCCAAAAAGATAATGTCTGATTCTATAATAGCCTTATCAATATCTGTTGAAAAAAACAAGTTACGACCTCGAATAGCTTGCACAATTGCATGTAAGCCAGGCTCATATACGGGTAATTGGTCCGAATTCCAAGCTTTGATACGATCCTCATTAACATCCACAACTGTTACTTGTATTTCTGGACATTGCTCCGCAATAACCACCATTGTTGGACCTCCAACATAACCTGCGCCAAT
>CAZIZB010000115.1:0-3121 GCA_964543635.1 uncultured Opitutales bacterium
TAATTGGTGCTTGAGAAGGGACTCGAACCCTTAAACCTTGCGGCACTAGATCCTAAGTCTAGCGTGTCTACCAATTTCACCACTCAAGCCTATAAATTCTATTAAGGATTGGTTTTAATAAAAAGACAAACTTTTTTACTCATTTTTTACAAGCCCCAACTAAAGAGCACGTATTACAATCTATTTCTTGCTTTACTTTGGCGATAATAAGGTTAACATAATATAGAGTTTATGTTTAAATATCCAAAGCAGTTATTGTTCGTATTTTTGCTAATCTTGGGGCTTTCGTGGGAATCTAAACTGAGTGCAACTGATGCTAGGCCAGTGAAGTCCGATTATGGAAATGCCAAAATGGTTTCAGCTCACCTGTATAGCAACAGGGAACCTTTTGCGGTTTTAACAGCATCTTCGCTGCAAAATTTACTTACACAAGCCTTAAAAGTTTCAGATAATATTTATCCGCAATCTTCTTCTGTTTTAAGCATGTTAGCGGTCAGTTTTTTAGGAAGCATGCAGTGTCCAGGATTAAGTGAGAAAACACCTTGTTTTTTGGCGCTTCATTATTATCAAAACACATGTAATCCTGTTTTTGCTTTTCATGCGACTAAAAATTGTCCTCTTGTAAGAAATTTAAGTCTTGCTGGTGCAACGAGCACAAATGGTCTTTTAATTCCCTTTCAAAACGCCAGTACACAAGCTACTTGGTACCTTTATGGATCTAAAGATTTACTCAAACTTATTGCCAAAGACATAACATCTTTGGCGCCTTATTTAAGTAAAAAGGTAGCGCCATCTACAGATTTATTAACCCTAACAACTAAGCTAAAATCCTGTGATTTTTTAACTGCGACCTTACCGCCTTATCTTCAGACGATTTACAATACTTTTATCAAAGATGCTATCGATAGCCTTTCTTGTTCAGTAAATGTAGAAAATAATGATCTTGTTTGTAAGATTAAAGTAAATCCTAGTCCTTCAAGTCCATTGGTGGTTTTAATTCGAGCTTTAGAAAATTCACAAAAGCAGCATAAATTCCTAAAAATGGAAGCAGAAGACGACATTCAAATTTGTGGATTTCAGGCTTTTGATGCGCTTAAAACTTGCCTAGAAAGCTTTGCTGCTAAAACTCAAGAAAGTCTTTGGAAAAACGATCCTACCGCTTATCAAATTTATCTTTGGGGAAAGTGTTTATATCCACTTTTTACACAACTTCTTGATTTTTCAAACGATTACTTTTCTGGAAATTATCAATGTTATCAAAATTTAAAGCGCGCAAAGAACCTCATCTTGTTACAAAATGTAGGTTTAGTAGAACTTAAAGCATCTAAAAAAGCAACAGATTTAAAGCAAAATGAAGCTTTAATTAACTTTTTAGAAACATTCATAAAACAAACCTTGCAGACACAATTTTTGAGTGCTATTCAGCAGAAACTTGTGGGGAATGAGCATTTACGGACATTAAATTTGCGGCTAGATAAAGCTATTGTTAAAGATAAAAACTATACCATACATGGCCTTTCTTGTGGAATTAACAATGAAAACATGTGCTTGAACTATCCTTTTGTTTTTAGTGTTTATAAAAACCATCTTCTTTACTCCGATAATTTGGAAGATTTGCAGGCACTTATCCATCGTTTAGAAAAAAACAAATGGACTTATGAAAGGCTTCCTTTTGTTCAAAAAAGCTTTATAAACTTAGGGCAAATTTTGCAAAAGAGTGGTTATTTCAAGGCAGGAACTCCGCTTATTTCCAAATCAAATTCATCTTTTGAAATAACCTACACAACGCAATCAAAGCCAGATAGTATTACAATCGAAATGAAAATTCCGCTGACATTTGATAATATGTTCGCTTACTTACAACAAATACCCTTTCCTCAACAACAGAGTAATTTAGATAAGCAGTCTGTTAGCAGTCAATCCCATTAAAAAAGGTTCATATTGTGAAAAAAAGAGATTATTTAGGTGCATTGGATCTTGGGTCGCAAACGATTACATTTTTATTGGCAGAAGTACGAAATCAACATTTAAACTTAATTGGCCACACTCAAGTGGATTCAAAAGGGATACGTAAAGCCAGTTTGACCGATTCAAAAGCCCTTACGCAAGTATTAAGTGTATTATTTGATCAATTGTCCCAAAAATACCACGCATTACCATCGCAATTGTATCTTTCACAAAGTGGCAATCATATGCGTAATGTTCAGTATGAAACAACATTGTCTCTAAAGGGTTTTCAACATGTTATTAATGAGCACGATATTGCCCAGATTATCCGTTTAGCATTGAAGAAAGAACTCCCTGAGGGTGACGTTTTTTTACATCAATTTAAGCAGCATTTTATTGTAAATAACGAAATTGTAAGCTATCCGATGGGGCATACAGCATGCCAGTTGAGTGTTTGTTATAATGGCCTATTCGGTAAAGTCCAAGCCATCAAAGATCAATTGTATGCCGTCAATCAGTTTGGTTTTCGTGTAAAAGAATTGACCTTTTCTGGAATCGCTTCTGCGTTGGCTACAACCACTTCGGTGGAACGTGAAAATGGCGTTTGTGTTATTGATGTTGGCGCTCAAATGACTGAATTTGTAGTTTATAAGGGCCAACAACCTTGTATTATGGGAACCTTACCGGTTGGTGGCCAAAATTTTACTTACGACTTAAGTTCAGGCTTGCGCATTCATAGTGAAGATGCAGAACGTTTGAAAATAGAACATGGCATTCCCGCTGCCGATTTGGATAATGAGCAAGTCTGGGTATTAGGCAATCAATCTATTGGGGATAAAAAGATAAAATTGAAGAATTTTCGTACGATCCTACAAGCGCGTGCACAAGAATTGTTTGATTATATTGCTAAATTTGTTAAAAGTAATGGCCTTAATGAACCCTTGCTTTCAGGTGTTATGTTAACCGGTGGAGGAGCTTTGCTTAAAGGTATCGAAAAGATTGCTGCCCAATGTTTACGGTGTGATTGTTGTGTAAGAGGACCATTAGTAAGTTCTGATGAAGCCTTGAAATCACCAAGCTATTCAACGTGTTTTGGCTTACTGCATTCCGCCTTACAACAAAAAGCAGTCGCTGCTTCAAATTCAACAACACCTAATTTTTGGGAACAACTAAA
>CAZIZB010000116.1:0-3114 GCA_964543635.1 uncultured Opitutales bacterium
CTCTGCTTGACGCATCTTTGCTAATTCCTCCTTCGAAAATACCTTCTGCCGACCTCCCCAAAAATAAAAGAAAAGGATTGTTATGATATTCGCAAAAAATCCAGGAAATAAGCCATCAATTTTGGTAATCGGTTTTATATTTAAATTCCATAAAACAAATGTACTTAATCCTATAAAAGCACTTATTATAAGTCCTTTAACAGAAATTTTCATATTAAAAACGAGGAAATACAAAGGAGATAATATAACAGACATCCATATGGTACGAATAAAAATTCTCGTTTCAAATATACCTGCTTGTTGACTTGCAAAAATGACAGCTCCTATCCCCATTAATAATGAAGTAACACGTACCATTTTTAGTTTTGTAGCTTCCGAAACCTCATGTTTTATACAAGGTAATACAAGGTCATTAATAAAAGCAACACTTCCACAATTTAATAAAGAATCTGCTGTTGACATTAAAACTGCCAAAATACCGATGATGGCTACCCCCAAAACACCCGCTGGCAAACAATTTGTAACTAAAGCAAGCAAAGCTTGATCTCCTTTAGGTAAATTAGGAAATATAACTTTAGCAGTTAATCCAAGAAAAATTGTCATAATAATTACAAACAAAAACGTCCAACCCATATTAGAATAAGCTTTCCCCCCCTGTTTACGATTGTTTGTCATTAATAAACGCTGTATATGATGTGGTGCAAGAGTAGGTAACATTGCCGGAAATAACAAGAATAAGTAACGTTGAAAATTTTTACCTGTAATACTTAAATGCGATGAGGGCAATTGATCCATTAGTGCATCCACACCTCCAATTCTTTTTAATACAGTTATTAAAAGAATAGGTATTGCCAAAATAAACACAATAAATTGTAAAACATCTGTAAATGTAACAGCACGAACTCCTCCTCGTCCTGTGTAAATAAGAATAATACCAGCTGAAATAAAAAGGCTAACCTGATACGAAAACCCTGTTAAAATACTAATAGTCGTTCCCATAGCAATAAATTGTATTCCTACGGATAATATTTCATAAGTACAACCTGCAATACCAGCTAATATTTTACCACTTATTCCATAAGATCTATAAAACATATCTCCCATAGAACAACAACCGTAATAATCCCCAAATCGCTGCACCAAAAATAATCCCATAATAATGTAAGTAATAGGAAGACCTATTTGTGCTAAGGATTGAACAATTCCTACTTCATAAAATTTCCCAATATTTCCCATAACTGCTGTTCCACCAATAGCAGTAGCAGTTACTGTACAATAAATAGCAAAATCAGAAAATTTTCTATTGCCAATGGCATAATCGCTAAGGGTTCTTATCTTCTTTCCAGAGCTAAATCCTATATATAGTGTTGCAATAAGAAAAATTATAATAATCAAAATATCGATGACATGCATGACTTATAATTAGTAATGAAATTAAAAAAAGTCAAATCATTTTAAGCTTGCATTTCAACTTTTCATTTTAACACATCTTGCACTTTAATGGGCCAAATGCCAACGACTTCTCCATGTAAAACAGATTTAAATGAATCTAATAAATCTTTGGGTAAGGTTGCCAATGTTTTTTCAAAATCGGGTGGAGGTGTTAAAATAGTTTCTGTTTTAATCTGCTTCCCACCAAAACTATTTAAATCGTAAACAGGTTCTCGCTCAAAATCAGGCACATCTTTTTCTTTTTCGAAAACTAAACCTTCATAAGTAGGTTCAAGGTATTGTGATGGTTCTGTTTCCTGTGAAGAAATAGCGAATGGAGCCTCATCCATTGCTACAGTTTTTTCTAAATTTTCAATAACGAATATTTGAGGCTTATGTTCAAATTTTGTAGCCTTTAACCAAGATTCAAGGGTTTTTTTTTACTATCTTCAGGTAAATGATTCCACAAATCCAACAACGTTTCAATAGCCGCCAATTTCGTACATTCCACTGCACGCAACAGAATAGCTTCAAAATTTCCTTTTATCGACAAGCCACGCTGCAATTGATCTTCACCGGATTTTAAAATCTCCAAAATTTTTGCATAAACAAAAGGAACATATTTTTCTGTAGTGTTAGGCTGCATGGAAGCAACGAATTTATCATGAAACAGCTTTCCGAGTTCAACAAGCACACGATACGCATCACAACCGGATTGTACAACGGTTTCAACGCCCGCTAATAATTGCGGATAATTCCCTTCTTCGATTGCCACAACCAAAGCTTCCAAGGCTTTACGATCCAATAATCCATACATCGAACGAACGGCCTCATCGGTCAATCTCCCTTCCGCAAAAGTCAATAATTGATCAAGCATGGATTGTGCATCTCGCATGCCACCTTCGGCTAATTGTGCTATTGTTTTCAATGCACTTTCTTCAGCTTCAAGCTTTTCAGCATCAACAATTTTCCGCAATTGCTTCTGAATAATATCCGCCTCCAATGGGAAAAATTCAAAATGTTGGCAACGCGAAACAATCGTATTGGGAACTTTATGAATCTCTGTTGTTGCAAAAATAAATTTTACATGCGCTGGCGGCTCTTCCAAAGTCTTCAAAAGCGCATTAAATGCAGCCGTTGAAAGCATATGAACTTCATCCAAAATATAAATTTTGTATGCCCCTTCTGCAGGTGCATATTGGCAATCTTCACGCAAGGACCGAACCTGTTCAACGGAATTATTAGAAGCTCCATCGATCTCAATCACATCCATCGAACGTCCTTGGAAAATCGCCTGACAACGTGGACTTTCGGGATCAAAATCAACACATGGCCCTCCTTCACCATTGAGCGCCATAGCAAACAAACGCGCCGTACTCGTCTTACCGGTACCTCGTGGCCCGACAAACAAATACGCATGCGCAATACGTTTTGAACGGATCGCATTCGACAGGGCTTTAACAACTCCATCTTGACCTACTAAATCATCAAAATGCTTAGGACGCCAACGTCTCGCGATTACCGTATAATTTTCCATCTACTTTATAAAAACCGCTTTGCTCAAAAAAGACAAGCTATTAAAAGCATTTTTAATAAAAATTATAATTCACTCATTAGACATTCTGTCTTTTAACATTTGCAGAATCCAGCGTTTATGAGGCCCGCTTAAGGCACGAATAGGAA
>CAZIZB010000117.1:0-3104 GCA_964543635.1 uncultured Opitutales bacterium
GGTTTACAATTGGTTAGCTTGGGCGAAACGCATTTCCCAATAGTTATGGAAATCTTCTTTAGAAATGCTTTCTGGGCAATACTGGTGGGCTCCCAAGAACTCGATTCCAATAAATTTGGTTGTAGGAAATTCTTTTCTAAGGCTTTTGGCAACATCTTGCAGGTTTTTAGCGCGATCATCGATTAGCACAATACATTTAGGAGTCCAATTGATTTTTCTTAAAAAGGCACAAAGTACGGTTCCTTTGGTTGTGGTACCATTCTCGCTATTAGAACAAAGAACGCCTTTGTAAAAACACGGATACTGTGAACGATAAGATGGACATTCCGTTAAGGCAAAGTCTTCATCCTTAAACTGGCCTTCAAAGCAAATATTCTTTTCTTTTAGCTGCTCATAACGTAATTGCTCTAGACGCTCAAAATGGAGTATGGGTCCCGTAAAGGTTGCCGTAAAGGCTATAGTTTTAATCCCCTCTAAAGCTTTTAAAAGGTCGTAAACATGGCTGTCTACTAGACGCTGTTCGTGTAAGAAAGAATAAACAAACGGTAAGGTTTTATCGAGATGCGAATAAGGTTTTTCAATATTACGATATGTCTTTATATGCTTTCTTACATTAGGAATAAAAAAGGCCGGATGGTCGGGTTGCAAAAGCGTTAAATCAATATCTAAAGCACATAAAACATCTTCTTTGGCAAAAGGCGCAATTCTTTTTTCAACATAAGCATGAACATCTTGCATGCTTTTTAATGTCTTACTGACACCTAACTTTTTTATTTTGAACAAAGATAACACCGCTACCCAGATTCCTACAATTACGATTAAATGTTTAATAACTTCTTTAAAGTTTCCATGAATCTTTATCATTTGGCAAGATTATTTTAATGCTGAAGTGTTTTTCTTATGAGTTTGTAGCCAATACCTTGAAAGAGGATGTTCGGGAACCATACGAGTAGATCAGGACGCAAATAAGGTTTGGACTCCAACCACGAAATTGCCATGACGATAAAATAGAAACTAAGCGCAAGTGCAACCGCTAAAACAATGTTTGCAGATGTTTCAGCGCGACTTAATTTGATACCTAGCGGTATTGCGATTAAAATCAGCGACAATATGGCGAACGACATAACAGCGTTTTTCTGAATTTCCAGATTTATAATGATTTTGTTAGGTCCTTTAGCCTGACGACGTTGTTCCAGCAGCTCAGAAAGCCTCATGTAGCCCAAACGTTTTACAAAGGTACCGCTTCCTAACAAACTATTTAAGGGTAAAGAAACTGCAGTGTTTTCGAAAACAATCGGTTGGGTTTCAACGTGACCATTGGCTTGAGTCGTATGTTTTTCACCCATACCATGCATCAAAGTTAAAATAATACTGTTTTGCTTCTCATCATAACGCAGAAAACCTTTCTCGGAATGCAAAAAAATATTAATGCCAGATTTCTGTTTTCCATCAAATTCCCAAAGCCAGCATTGATCGACCCAATCATTCTTTTTATCTTGAATATAGAACATATAACCTGGGAAATCTTTTACAAAAGTGCCAGCTTGAATAAATTGAAGCGGTTTTTGACGAATGATATTGCTTAAGGCCGATCGATAATAGGTAATCGAATTGGGACCCCAGTGAAAATTAACATACAAACTAAAAATCGTTCCTAACGAAGCGATACAAATAAGCGGAGCAATAATCGTATATAAACTTAAGCCAGAAGCCTTCATTGCAACCAATTCGTTTTGAGAAGATAAGCGTCCTAATACCAGTAAAGTAGCTGTCAACATCCCAAGCGGTAAGGCATAGGCGATCATTGACGGAATTAAATGAAACAAGGTATTGAAGAAAAAAGACCAAGCAATTTTCCCGCTAGCCAACAAAGGCAAAACTTCTTTAAGCGCATTTCCTACAATGAGCACAAACACAAATAACGCAATCGTATAAAAAGATGCGAAAAAAAACTGCTTCAATAAATACCTCTGCAGCGTATTTAACATATCATTAGTTGTAACAGATTCTTAAAACTTGTAGAGCAAATTTTATTAAAATTTACTTTTTAAAATCAACTCTGCAAATTTTTCAACCGGAAAACCCACCACATTGCTTTCTGAACCGGAAATACGTGCAAAGGTTTGCGTCAAAGGATCTTGGATCGCGTAAGCGCCAGATTTGTCTAAAGGATGGACGGATTTAAAGTATTCATCAATAAAAGCGTCGCTTAAAGGTTTGAAATAAACGAAGGTTTTATCGAAAAAGGTTTTCAAAAATTGTTCGACTTTGCAAACGACACTAACCCCCGTAATAACCGTATGTTGCTTACCTGCCAGTTGTTGCAACATATGTTTAGCTTCCAGCAGATCCTTAGGTTTGTAAAAAATTTTCCCTTTTAAGGTAACAATCGTATCTGCACCAATAACATAGGCCTTAGGATATAAATTTGCAACATGCTCAGCTTTTTTCTGTGCATTATTTTGGGCAACGATCTCTGGTTGTGGATGAAAGTCAACATTGACTTCCTCTACATCGGTGCTTGCACAGCTAAACGAAACTCCTAATGAACCTAACAGTTCCTTCCTGCGCGGAGAATTTGACGCTAAAATCCAATCCATTGCATTAACAATGACAGCAGCAATTACCGGAACATGAACCGTGATGACAACAGGCCTGTTTTCCTTCAAGTGCATTTAGAAAGGTATGCCAAGCTAAGGTCGCACACTTAAGTCTTGCAGGAAACTTCCTTACACCTAATAAGGCTTCCATTTCGCCTAAATCGTTTGGAATAGCTTGCTTTTCATCATTGAGCAATTGAATAAAAACCTGCGACTTTTCTTGTGCTTCTTCAATCGATAACCCCTTTAGTGCTTCTGTCATTAAAGATGCGGACGCTTTGCAAATCGCACATCCTTCACCTTGAAAGCTTATTTTTTCTATTTTCCCATCGTTTATAACGACAAATATCGAAATTTCATCTCCACAAAGAGGGTTATGGCCATGTGCCTGGTGTGTTGCGTCCGGTAAAATTTCAAAATTATTAGGATGCTCATTGTGGGAGAGCAAAACTTCTTGATAAATTTCCTCTAAACTCATAATTTGAAAATCTTTAAAACGTGTTC
>CAZIZB010000118.1:0-3071 GCA_964543635.1 uncultured Opitutales bacterium
AGTATGGATGCTAACATTTTGGATGATTTAACGAATGTTCCTATTTTGTCGGAACTCTCAAAAGAAGAATTAGAATTAGTTGCGCCTTATTGGCAATATTTGGTAGTTGAAGCTGGAGAAATTATTTTTTCCGAAGGGGATCCTGCAGATGCTATTTATTATGTTTTGGAGGGCGAACTTATCATTTACAAAGATAACGAAGGAGCTATACCTTTGGAATTAACGCATGTAACAAGTCATCAATTTTTTGGAGAACAAGCTGTTTTGGAAGATTCAGTACGTTCAGGTACTTTACAAGCATCGCAATCGAGTCGATTGTTGGTTTTAAGTAAGCAAGGTTTTTATGAAATCCTTGAAAAATACATGCATGTGGGCGTTATTTTATTGAAAGGTATTGCACGTTATTTGAGCTTACAACTTAGAGAGACGACAGGACAGTACGTTGCTATTTGTGAAAGGTAAAAAATGGAAGGAGTGGATACCGTTAATCGTGTATTAAAGGAATTTGGAGATGCTATTTCACTTCCAGAATTAAAATTGAAAGAAGACAATTGGTGTGTGCTTTGTGTTGATGGAACACAATCCATACAGCTAAACTATAATGAGCAACGTAATTCTTTAGATTTTATTAGTGAAATAGGAGCTTTGCCAGATGAAAATACCTCTAAATGTTGTGATTATTTGTTAAAAGCAAACGCAGAATGGGAAATTACACAAGGCATTACGCTGTCTAAGCAATTGGACAAAAATTCTATTTTGTTAGGTTATCAATTGCCGATTTTAAACCTATCGCTAGATGTCTTTGAAAAAACGTTCGATCAATTTTTAAAGCAAATAGAAACCTGGAAAACTTACCTTGTGCAATTAGGACAAGGGGAATTGCCTGAAGTTTTAGCTGCGTATTAAGAGATGTCATCATTAGTTTCGGCGTGTTGTTTAACTCCCAAAAATTGTTTGCTGATCTTTGAGCAAGACATAGAGATAGCATCTGTTGGGGATATAAAAATACAAGGCCAAGAAGGCCGTATAAAAAAAAGTGATAAGCGTCTTTTTGCACGACATTCTGGCTATTATATTCAAAAGAAGCATCTTTATTTTTTCCTGCCTCAGGAGCAAATTCCTAATACCTTAAAAGATCGGACATTTTTTGTTGTAGGACCTTTTAACCAATGGCAAAAATCAATAGAATGGGAATTACGCTGGAATCAAAAAGACCAAGCTTGGATCTTAAAATGTCCACTTAAGCAGTTACCTAAAACAGCTTTTGCATTTAAATTTGTGTCTATTTGGGGGCATTGGATTGAACCTTGGAGTGATTATGGCTATTGGGAATGTGATGAACATGGTAATCGTAATCTACAAGTACGGCCAGAATGCTCTGGAGCCCATTGGCTTTCTCTAGTGCTTGAACATAGTTTAAAAACCCATGAACCTTGTGAGATTTTATATGAAAACCATTCGCAATCTATCGATTTATTGCCTTGGTTATCATCTTTTTCTCCACAACATGCATTAGGGGCTATCGTAAAAGAACAAACAACTTATTTTGGACTTTTTGCTCCTGATGTTAAAACAGTTCGGGTTGAATTATTTAAAGAAGGCCAGGAAACCAAAAAATTCCCTTTGGCATTGCAAGCCGATGGTGTTTGGACTCTAGAAACTCCAGGAAATTACGAGAATTATCATTACTATTTTACGATTGAAAATCCAGATCAAAAGCAAATCGTAGATCCTTATGCACGTAAATTAGCCAGTCCCAAAGGACCAGGTATTGTAAGTTCTTTGAATCCATTAGAGGATACCTTTAAAACGCATAAAAAAGAAGATTTAATCGTTTTAGAAGCGCATGTTCGTGATCTAACGGCAAATGCTAATGTTCCTCGAAACCTTTCTGTTTTTGGACAGCTGCAACAGTATTTTTCACAAGAAAATTATGTGAAAGATTTAGGGGTTAATTGTATAGAATTGATGCCGTTAACGGAATATGATACGGATTCTCCTAACGATTATCATTGGGGATACATGTCAGCACATTATTTTGCACTTTCCTCATGTTATGGGACGCCAGAAGAATTTCAAGCTTGTGTAAAAACTTTGCATGATCGTAATATTTCCGTTGTTTTAGATGTAGTCTATAATCATGCAGGTGTTAATAACGACTTGTTTAAGTTAAATGAATCTTATTATTTTCGTCATGAAAAAAATGGTTTATTGACGAATGCCAGTGGTTGTGGAAATGATTTGCGGACAGAATCACCTGCGGTACGTAAATTAATTTTAGATAGTTTACTTTATTTTATAGATACTTTCCATGTAGACGGTTTTCGTTTTGATCTGGCTGAGTTATTGGGTGTTGATACGCTAAATTATTTAGCAAAGGGCCTAAAAACGCATAAGCCAGATGTTATTTTAATTGCAGAACCATGGAGTTTTAGGGGGCATATTGCGCATGCGTTAAAAGAGACTGATTTTTCAAGTTGGAATGATGGTTTTCGTGAATTTATGTTCGATTACATAAATGGTCGTGGCAATTGTGAAGGACTTAAATATTTCTTAGAAGGTTCTACTGCTTCCTTATGCCAAACGGCACAACAATCCATAAATTACACCGAATCCCACGATGATTATACTTGGATTGATCGTTTGGAGGATAATACAGAAAGCAAACGGAAGACACATTGTATGTTTGCCTTGTTATACATGTCACTCGGTATTCCTATGTTATGTGAAGGTCAGGATTTTTTACGCTCTAAAAGGAGAATTCGCAATACGTATAATCGTGGAGACTTAAACCTTTTGGATTATACACAATTACAGCAAGCTCAAGATACGCATAAATGGGTTAAAGACTTGATTGCATTTAGATCATCCTCTTGGGGGAATTTGCTGAAAATTGAAAAACCTTCATCTACTTACTTTAGATACTTTTATTCGCTACATAACTCAGCTCTATGCGTGCTCTATAATGCAGATAAATCTTTAGGTAATAAGCGTATCTTATTGGCTATCAATCCGCATCCTTTTGATGCAAGATTTGATTTTGAAGGTTTAAAGCTAGATGGGTTTAAGTT
>CAZIZB010000119.1:0-3025 GCA_964543635.1 uncultured Opitutales bacterium
AACTTTGCAAGGAATCGTTTCAAATTTTTTAATTTTGGTGCGTTTTTTGTTGGATTAGGGTTCCTGCAAAAGTCGGAGCTAAAAAAGTCTGCTATGACGCATGAACAATGAAAAAAACAACCATTGTAAGAGTGTTAAAAATTTTTAACATTATTTTTTACCATTCAAACCGCATAGTTACTGACTTTATCGGAAGTTTTCCCTTCGACTTTTGCAGGACGTCTATTATAACAAAACGTCAAAAAAATTAAAAAACGACCTTCAAGTTTTTAAACTAAAAACTTATAGATATTAGACCTCCTGCAAAAGTCTGAAACGCAAAAAACGGGAGTAAAAAAGGATTGAAAATTAAAAATGAGTAGGATAAAAGTAAAACATGCTAAAAACCCTACTCAAGAAGAAGTATTTACGACGGATCAGCGGAGTCAAGCAAGAAAAGTTTGAAAAATGTGTGAGCAAGCTAAAACCCGCTTGGAGAGCGGCGCAAAGGCGGAAGGCCGTAGCAGGACGGCCGTATGGGATTGGGGAATTGCGGGAACATTTGCTGTTGTTGTTGATATATTATCGGACGTATACGACACATTTGTTTTTAGCGCAAATATTCAAGGTGGACGAGGCAACAATTTGCCGGGCGATAAAGCGAATTGCACCGCTCGCAGAGCGGATTTTGAAGATAAGGCCGGAACGATTGTTGAGCGAAAAAGACCTGCAACTGCTTATCGTAGACGCCACCGAACAGCGGATCGAGCGTCCAAAAAATCAGCGCGATTATTACTCTGGCAAGGCCCATGCGTGCACGATCAAAACCGAAGTTGTTATCGAGCCTAAAGGCCGGATTTTACGCGTATCTAAGCCCTACGAGGGTCGCGTTCACGACTTCAAAATCCGTCAATCCGAAGGCCCACTTCCGGCTGTTCCAATTTTGGCAGATTCGGGGTACCCAGGCCTTTTAGGAGGAAACTTTTTATAAAAAGTTTCCTCCTAACCTCCTTCAAAAACCTTTACTCCTTCTTTATAAATTGCAATACTATTGCAATTTATAAAGAAGTAATGCCGGTGCAGGAGGGCTACTCCTGCCAGGGGTTTGGGGCAAGTAGCCCCAACAGTGTTGCGCAATGAATAAAAGTTTTAAGGGAGGTTGATGGATTGTTTACAAAAAATCTCTCAAGAAAAAATCAAAAAAATGGCTCTCTATCTGCCTCCGAGCAAACCCGCAATACCAAACTCGCTCGCTGCCGGATCGCCATTGAACACACCTTCGCTCACCTCAAAAAATGGCATATCTTGGCCGCTCGCTACCGCGGCCACCTCGATTCCTATTCCCAAATTTTTCAAACGATTGCGGGTATTTATAACCTTTCTTTTGCTAAATAACTCAAGCACAGCTATCGAACCTTTTAAGTATTTCTTGTCCTCTCACTTTTGCAGGAACTCTATTGTCTTTTTACTACCTAAAATTTTAAATCCTTCGAGATAAATTTCTTTTTTGATCTGCTTAATTATAGGAGCATATTTTTGTTGCTTAACATTATCCATATTACCCAAAGCAATATAAGCTAAAACCTTTGCTTTCTTTTTAAAGTCTTTACTTAAATTTTCATTTTTCTGCATCAAAACAGAATATACCTTCGTTTTTTTATAAACTGAATTAGACAGGCGCAAAAGATAAAGTGCAACATATCCTTTTAGCGACCGAGGCGACGATGTAATCATTTTTGTAATTATTTCGGGAACTGTGAAGGGCCACTGTTTTACTGCTTCATTTTTTGCATTTTGATAATCTAGCATTGCTTCATCTTTAAAAGATGAAGCAAATTTTTCCAATAAAAACCCAACTTGTGCAGCATTTATCCTATTTTTCGCATTAAATGCACAACAATCTTTTATCAAATTTCCTAAAAAATCCTTTTGTTCATCCGATAATACATTTATATTTTGCAGAAATAAATCAACAGATCCTCCCTTATCTTCAGTATTAGACAAAACTTGATCAAAAAAACTAAACCAATTCGGCAAAGATTGAAATGTTTCTGAACGTTCGTACTGATCACTTAAATCCCAAGCAAATTTAAATATAGTTTTATTGGAAAAAAGGTTAGTAAAAGAATTTAAAATTTCAATACCAAGCGAAAACACATCTACCTCAGGAGAATATCCTTTTTTATCCACTTTTCCTTTTATAATTTCTGGAGCCAAATAAAGATAACTTCCTACTCTAGGTTTTGTACGTTGTTCTCCATTATTAATATCTGCCAAATTTAGTACTGTTCCATGATCAAGTCCTTTTATAGAAAATCCTTTTTCATTTTTTTGAACATGGAAATTTTGCCCCTTTGCATCTCGATTTACAATTCCAGCTTCATGCTGCAAATGTAATAAATAAGCATATTGAGAAAGTATAACGCTGATATTATAAAAGGTCTCTTTTGAATACCTTTCTACTGGACTCATTTGTTCTAGATAAGCATCAAAAGATTTTCCCGGAGCAGCTTCAAAAACTAAAACACTGTCCTGTGTTACAGTTGAAAAAACACCATAATATTGGGTTAAAGATTTAATATTTTTCTTGTAAAAATCTGACTGTGTATTTAAGGCCTTGAGATTAGATAAAAGAGCTTCATTACCCTGAACATCCTCTTACAAAACAGCTTGATTATTTTTAGGATCTTTTATTTGCTTAAGTGCATACTTTTGATTTTGAAAATTAACAATATAAATATTTCCATAAGACCCCGAAGCTACAGCTTCTCCTCGCTCTCGCCATATCGCTTGAAAAACATCATCACTAAGCGAGTATAAATTACTCGCTAAACATGTTATTTGGAGTAAAAATGAAATAAAAATAGAACATTTCATACAGGTATGTTCAGCATTTTTATACCTATCATAAAAAATGCCAAAATTTCAGTAAGCTTCTTAATATGTTCCTTTAATGCTTAAGCTTAAAAAAGATTTCCTAACAAAAAACAACAGGAAAAGCTTGACAAGAAGGTTGTTTTTTCGGTTTCCTAGAAGGAAGTAAAGA
>CAZIZB010000120.1:0-2973 GCA_964543635.1 uncultured Opitutales bacterium
AATAAAAAAGGCCACTTTTGTGACCTTTTGTAGATAGAAAACTTTTGTTAATTTTTAATTGCTTCCTAAAAACTGATTTGGATGTTGATTAAAATACTTAAGCAGATTTTCAAAACCGACTTGCATGGTATCAAGATTTGTTTTTGAACCCTTTTGAGCATCATGTTGTGCAACAGCAACCGAATAAAATCCACCCAAAACTTCTGCCGTTGTATGAAAATGTCCAACTTCCATAAACGTAGCGACAGGAGCAAAAAATGCTGAGAAATTGAAATCTTGGGGGTTGGGTTGTTGTCCATTGGCAATTAGCAATAGATTGTCAATAGTGTCTTTAAGCTGTGATATTCCATTTTCATCTTTAAGCTTATGATAAAATACGCTAACGATTTCACCAGTTGTTCCAGACACGCTACAATAAGTTGGCAAGCCTGCCGCATTAATAATCCCAGCAAAGGAATCTTTGGCAATGACTTTCTCTTTTTCATATTTAACTAATTCTTTCTCTTTTAATTGTTCGGCAATTTTTTGAGCACGAGTTTTTACGTCATCATTATTACTACTTAAAAGTTCATTCAATTCATTAATCATTGAGTCTGGGACTGTTTTCAAGTTTGCAGTCTCGGAAGGTACAAAACCACCTTTTAGGGCAGTAAGTGTAGCTGTATCTTTTGAGTTTGAAATAATTGAAATATTTGCATTGTCTTTCCAGTTGACCTCTTTTTGATTTGCTATCGGTCTTCGCAATACGCGACGTTGAGTATTCTCAGTACCGCTTCGACCACGCCAACCTAGTTTTTTGTCACTATATTTTGCTATAAACGCATTAACAGGCTCATTATCCGCTTTAGTATCATCTTTCTTAATACCTAACTTCTCCAAATTTGTTTCTTGAAACATGGGGGTAGCACGAGCACCTTCATTTAAGGTACGCATAGCTGCCATATCTCCTGTAGTAGAATTCTCTACTGAGAGCTCTAGCGGATTAAGTGCCTCATTGATATCGTTAAACACCCAAGCACTTAAAGCCGTTTGTTGTATTAAATTCAACATCCGTTCAAGCTTTTGGCCATTTGTTTCATTGCTTACATCAGAAAGTTGGTTTGCAAAATTTTCCAATTTTTCTAGATTTTCACCAAGCGTTACAAGATTATTTAAATTAAGCGTTGCGTCTCCTTTGGATTCGGTTGTTAAACAACTTATTGTGTCTTGAAATTTTTTCTTGGCAGCTTTTTTTTCTTCACTTAAAGGAATTCCCTTTTCTTCTTCAGCTTCTAGTTTAGTTAATTGGGTCTTTGTTGCATTATACTTTTCTTTATGAGCTTCAACTACTATCTGTAGGGAACTCGTCAATTCATTAGTACTATTTGCTTTATTGATTCCTCCAACACCATTGTTATTAAAACGACAAACAAGATCATTAATGGTTGCAATAGCAGAATTGATTTGGATCGTTTTGTTAGGATTATCAATAATAGTATTTCCTAGGTAATTAACGGTACTTTTAAGCACTTTAATCTGTGTTTTAAATTGTGTAGTAATGGTGTTTTGATTGTCTTGGGTAATAAAATTTTCTGCTGTTGGTGCGAGATTCTCTGTAAGTGTTTTTGCAACAAGTATGGGCTTCCCTTTAACCGATGTTCTTTGATTTACAGTGCGAGATGAAGTACTCGTTTTGTCAGTCATACTTTTGTCATTTGTGTTTTTAATGGCATTTTGAAGGCCAGTTTTTGGGGTTTGATTTATTTTCGAAGGTGAGGTCGATTTTGACTTTTTTATTTCCGCTGTCTTTTCGCTACTATATGTTAGCAAAGGCGCGGATGCCGACCTTGGAGGTAAAGATACATTACACATTTTGTGTCCTACAATAAAAAGGGTTAAATTTTACATTCCAATGGATTGGCCAGTTAACAAGTGATAACAGGTTCTACGATCCGAATCTCTTTCGTCATGATAGAAAGATTCACCTTGGAGCTTATCTTGCAGTGTTGGTGGCAATTTAGCTAAAACTTCACTAGTAAATCCAGCCAACTTACTCATTTCAAATCCTAATGGGAAAGAACCATTTTCTCTATATTGATGTGTGAACATGATATAAATTAAATCATAATAACGTGCATCTTTTTCCCCATGCTTAACAAATGCCTTAAAGAAATCACACACTTTTTGTGGGGTAGTTGAATTCCTGGATCTAAAACTAGTAAGGGCATTATCAAGTATGTCCATTCTCGTATTGAGTGCTACACGTACTGTTTTTTCCATCAGCTCAAAGGAAACTTTCGGATCATTTGCCGCTTCTAAAAGCTTATTGAAGATAATTTCTCCTAAGTTCCATGCTGTAAGAATATCATATGGACACAAACCTTTTCTAGCGGTTTTGTGAATACGGATGATATCTTCTAAGGTCCAGTTTTCATGGCCTTCTAAATTTCCATCCCAGTATTGTACCGTACGTATTTCGGCTTGGTGTGCAGTCGTTGTTAAATCTGCATCTGCATTTGTTGGTGTAAACATTTTATTTTTCTCCTATTTTTATGTTTTTTATTTATTAAGTCGTTAAAAATACTCATTAACGGTTGTTTTGTAAAAATCAAAACATACAATTAAACCGATCAATAAAGTTTTTAGTGATAATGACTTAAGGCTATTCAGTTATATAAACAGCATCGTTTTTTCTTTATTATGAAATAAAGAACGTTTTTATCCCATTGTCTTTTAAGCGTCTGCAAACCTTTAAGCAGACAGGGCCCTAAATTGTAAAAAAGAAAGAGCCAATTTTTTTTAGGTGCATTAAACACCGCTTTAAAAAGAAGCATGTAACTTACATTTTAGCTACTTATTTTTATTTTGCAATCTTTTATTGGCTTTATTTTATTTTTCAAACTTTGGCAAGAGACCTAATTAATAGGGCAAGAGGATGGTTTATTCCAACCCTTTATCAAAAAGCGGTAACATTTTTCCGTTGCGGAATAAAGA
>CAZIZB010000121.1:0-2963 GCA_964543635.1 uncultured Opitutales bacterium
AAATTTCTTTAAAATTTTTCTTTTGAGATAGTATTTTTTATCTTATCTAGGTCTTGAATGGAAATTTATGTGTAGATTGGGATTTGCATGTAGAGTTTTGGGTGAACCTGGTTTTCCTAAAATGCGTACCTGTATTTTGAAAAATGCAAGTATGGAACATTTGATAAAGCTAACGGAGAACAATCTGCTTTATTTGGAAAAAATGATTGAGTATTGTGCTAAAAATCAAATTTATCTTATGCGTATAGGTTCAGATATAATTCCGTTTGCCTCTCATCCGGAAAAAGCATTTAATTGGCAAAAAATCTTTCGAAAACGTCTTGATGTTATTGGGGATTGTATTCGAGAAACAGGCGTAAGAGTGTCCATGCATCCCGGGCAATATACCGTTTTAAATGCATTAAACGAGGCTATTGTGGAGCAATCGATACGAGAAATTACTTGGCATACTCATTTTTTAGATGCCTTAAAAGTCGATTCTACGTCAAAGGTCGTACTGCATATTGGTGGAATTTATAAGGATAAGCCACAAGCTATGGAGCGCTTTGTAAAGCATTTTCAGCGCTTGGAAGACTCTGTAAAAGCCAGAATTGTTTTGGAAAATGATGAGAAGAATTATACCATAGAAGATGTACTGACATTAAGTTCCCAGATAAACATTCCTGTTGTTTTTGACGTTTTACATCATCAAATAAATCCTCCAAAAGATCAAAAATTTTCAGATGTGGATTGGATTTGTAAAGCACGTAAGACTTGGAATTTTACAACAGATGGACGGCAAAAAATCCATTACTCTCAACAAAAATTGGGGGGTAAAACAGGTGCACATTCGGATACGATCGATGTGGATTCGTTTAAAAAGTTTTACGAAACCATCAAACATTTAGATTTGGATATTATGCTAGAAGTTAAAGATAAAAACCTGTCTGTGTTAAACTGTAGGACAATTTTGTGAGTGGTTATTTAGGATTCTTTGCTGGGATTGGGAATAAGAATTTTTTGGCTTTTATGAGGGGTGGTAACGGATTCATTTACCCAAATTTGCGAAGAACGAAAGCATTCCCATTTTTCAATAAGTTTAGGATCTTGCTGGTCAGTTTGCTTTTCGCTTAAATAACGAACGCCTTGAAAGGCAATATTCAAGTCTTGGGCTGCTTGTTTAACTTGATTTAAATAGTGTTCTGCATCATCGATAAAAATTATTTTTTTAGGAAATTTTTGTATGCGTTTCATAAATTGCGTTAAGCAGAGACCTTTCGGGTGATGATGGGTATAAAAAACTCCTTTTTCATAAATCGGGTATCCTATGGATGGTGCAGCAATGTCAGGAAAACAATCTTTAAGTTCAGGAAATTCCAATCGTGCTTGTTGATTAAAACAGCGCGAGAAGTCAATTCCTAAAGACGCAAATTGGTGTTGTCGCCAAGAAATATAGTCTTTTTCTTCTGTGTAAACAAATAAAAAAGTAAGGGCAAAGGTTGTGATAGAGCGTTTTTGCAAAGCTTGAATCGTTTGAATCGTATGCGAATGAGTAAGTTGAAAAGGCAAATGACTGCGAATACGATAAAACAAGTTTTTTACATATTTAGGTATGTTAGTTTCGTTTGAGTGGGATTGCTCATACTGTTCAATAAGGTTTGTCTGCGTTTTGTAAGCATCCATGTGGCATCCAAAAACCGTATCATCGGTAAAAAGCAAAGTATTATCGACGTCCCAAATAACCCACGTATCAAGATCTGCTTCTTGGCAGATTTTATCAACTTCCTCCCAAGAATGCGTAGTAATGATCTTGTTCATTAAAATCCAAAAATAGCGATATTTTGTTGATCTGCTTCTTCTAAAACACGTTCTTTTTCTAAAATAAGTGTACGATGACTTTCAAGTGCAGCCCAAGTAAGGCCGGATTCCATCATTTTTTTTAACGTTCTTGGTCCAAAAACGGGAACATCAAAACGGAAATCTTGTGTTTGTTTGGCTAGTTTTATGAGTCCCATGGGGCGTTTGCAAAGGGTTCCCGCACGTTCAATCATGACATCTGTACCTTCAAATGCTTCTACTGCAATAACCGTCCCGTTACTGACGACAATCCCTTGACCTACATCTAAGGCGGCAATTTGTTTGCAAATTTCGATGCTTTTTTGAAGCTGCTCGGGATCAAGTTTTGCCGATGTTTTTGTTAAATTTCCAGGACTTGCCAACTGATCTTCCAAAAAGCAACGTGCATCCAAAACTCTAATGTCCAAATTTTCAATTTCTTTGATAAGAGCTCCAAAAATAGTGGAAGCATTTTTTTCTTTTAAAGAAGCCAACAATAAAATGGCTTTTAGATCTGGATTAAGGCCTTGGAAGAGCTTTTTCGGCGTAATTTGCCCGGCAAGCAAAACGTAACGTGCAGAACACTTTTTTAAGGCTTTGAGCCAAGTTCCAACTTGCCCGATGGAGAAAAACGAATGTTGCCCTTGAGCTGCTTGTTCGGCCCAAGATTTTACCTCTTCTTCAAAACAAAAGAGGGAAGCATTCGGGCAAGTTTTAGATAAACGTTCCCAAACAAGTTGAGGATACATTCCTTTCCCTGCGAGAAGGACGATCGGCTGTTGCGCATCAAAGTCTTTAGGTAAAAAATTCATTTTGGCCTTACGACGAAATTAACAAGCTTTTGTGGTACATAAATGGATTTAACAACTTGCCCTTGCTCTAAATAGGGAATAATTTTTGGAGCTTGTTCTGCCGCTTTTAAGATGACTTCTTGAGAAGCGTCTGTATCCATTTCAATTTCATCGCGTAATTTACCATTGACTTGAATAACAATCTTTATCTGCGAGCGAACCAATTTTTTAGCATCAAATTGAGGCCATCCAGCTTCAATAATCGATGTCGTTCCTCCTAAACGTTCCCACAATTCTTCTGCAATGTGTGGGGCAAATGGTGCCAATAACTGCAAAAAGATTTTGGCTGAACTTAAG
>CAZIZB010000122.1:0-2937 GCA_964543635.1 uncultured Opitutales bacterium
CAGGAAAAGCTTGACAAGAAGGTTGTTTTTTCGGTTTCCTAGAAGGAAGTAAAGAAATCGAATGAAGACAACCTTAGTTACACAAGCTAAAGATATTGAGAAAAAATGGCATCTAATTGATGCAAAAGGAAAAATTTTAGGACGTTTAGCCGTTGAGATCGCCAATTTATTGCGTGGCCGTACCAAGGCTTTATATACGCCTCATTGTGATACAGGTGATTACGTAGTCGTTATCAATGCTAAAGACATAAAGGTTACCGGAAGTAAAGAAACAGACAAGACCTATGCCTCTTATTCCGGATACCAAAGAGGTTTACATGTCCGAACCTTTGATGAAATGCGCGAAAAATCTCCAGAATTCATCATTATGAATGCAGTTCGTGGTATGATGCCGAAAAATCGTTTATCGCGCCACATGTTGAAGAAATTACGCGTTTGTGCAGGCGAAACCCATCCTTACGCAGCACAAAACCCTGTTCCATTTGAGAAATAATTTAGGAGTTGTTTTTTATGACAAAAATAAAAGCTGAAGAATTTGTAACTGTTGGACGTCGCAAAACGGCTGTAGCGAGAGTACGTTTGTCCAAAGGGGAAGGTCGTTGGTCAATTAATGGTCAAGAAGTTGATCGTGCAAAATTGTCAGATGCAATTAATTCCCTTCTAATTAAACCTTTTCGTGTTGTTGGCGATGAATCGAACTTTAATTTCCGTGCATTTGTAAAAGGTGGCGGATTTATGGGACAAACAGAAGCTATCGTTTTAGGTTTGGCACGTGCTTTAGAAAAAATGAATCCAGAATGGCGTCCTTTGTTAAAAAAGGAAGGCTTGTTAACACGTGATTCTCGTAGTAAAGAACGTAAAAAGCCAGGTCGTCCAGGAGCTCGTAAGCGTTTCCAATTTTCAA
Source organism: uncultured Opitutales bacterium (assembly GCA_964543635.1). Lineage (GTDB taxonomy): Bacteria > Verrucomicrobiota > Verrucomicrobiia > Opitutales > UBA9783 > JBKSMP01. The sequence goes on from CAZIZB010000122.1 coordinate 905, forward strand.
AACGTTAAGAAGATTTCTTTTTACTGGCCTCCGATGGATTTATCGGAGGTTTTATCATTAAGAAGTTCTTTCAAATTTTTACAGAAAACACTTGCTTATTTTAAGCAAAAAACACATTTTATAAAGAGCTGGGGGGTTAGCTCAGTTGGTTAGAGCACTAGCATGACACGCTAGGGGTCGCTGGTTCGAGTCCAGTACCTCCCACCAGTTTTCAAATTAATATGCAGAAAAAAGGGTTTTGTTGGCTCGTTACAGTCTATTTACTGGTTTTGTTAGGGGCTGCATTAGTAGCGCCCTTGTTTTATATTCTTGTTTCGAAATTAAATACTATTTTTCAAGCAAATTGGTTAGCTTATTTAGCTCAAAAGCCTTTGCATCAATACATCGATCGTTTGCGGATCACTGGATTTATTTGTATCATTCCCTATTTGCTAAAAACGACACAAGTCAAATGGCAAGACTTAGCCCTAAAAATTAATTTAAAGGCTTATACTCGTGGTTTCCTCCGAGGCTGTTTTTTGTGGACCTTTTTACTGTTATGCATTGTTTTAGCAACACACAAACTTCAAATGCGCTCGAATTGGCATTTGTCGATTTTTAAAGCATTCTCGGCCAGTTTACTATTAGCATTTATCGAAGAACTTATTTTTCGTGGATTTATTTTCGAATTTTTACGCAAAAAACATTCGATCCATAAAAGTTCAGCTTTGCTCGCATTTTTGTTTGCTGTTTTACATTTTTCTTTGTGCAACGAAGGAAAAACCAATAACTTACCAGTTTTTTTACAAAGTCTACAATGTGCATGGAATTCTCTCACAAGTATTTGGGGAAACATTCATTGGCCTTATTTCTTTTCATTAATTTTCTTGAGCAAAATTTTAGTAGCTTTACGTCTTTATTATAATTCTCTTTGGGCTGCAATTGGCTTCCATCAAGGCTTAGTATTTACCTTGATGAGCATTCGACAAGTTTTTCTTTTTAACGAAACACAACATTCATTTTGGGGAACAGGACGCTTAACAGATGCATGGTTTGTTGTGATTGTTTTAGTCTTAGTTTACGTTCCATTAAAGCATCGTATGCAACAAAAGCATGGGGAGATTCTTTAACGTTCTCAAGATTTTTCTTTTATATGGACTAACGGCTCCCACTAACGTTATGTGCTTAGGGGCTTTTACGGAATTTTGGCTGAAAGATGCCCACTTAACACGTTTGGACTTGGCAAACAGTTATTTATGGGCCACTATATGCGTGTTTTTGGTACTTCAAGGACAAAAATGTTTTGCCAAATCGATACCGTTGAAAGCTTGCTTCGTTCTTTTGGGAATTAGTTACGTGGCCTTAGGCTTAGGAAAATCTATGTCTATGATTTCTTTTTTCCTTTTTTTCTTTTTCATACAATGGCTTGGTCAAGGACTTATTGTTGAAGAATGTCGTGTTTTGTTGGCAAACACAGCACAACGTTATAGTTTAGCTGCAGGCTGCTTAGAAGCTTGGGGAACTTTTCTAGTATACGCTATACCTTTTGCCCTTCTTTACGCTCTTAAAAAGTGCTCTTGGTCATTTTTATTAATCACCTTTGGAGCGATTTACGTGATAATGGCCTTTATTTTAGAAAAAAGAACCGCAACAACATCGTCCGTTAAACCCTTTTGGGAAATTTGGAAAAACAAACGTTTTTTAACAGCTAATTTTATTATTTATTTGCCTGTAGTGTTAACGTCCGGCTTTTTCTTTCACTTGGAGGCCTTTATTGAACATTACCTACTACCTGTAGAACAATTAAAAAACTGTATTTTGCCACAAATTTTGTTAAGTATTTTTTTTCAAATAGCTCTAGGCATCTTCGTAAAAGACAAGCAAAAGCGTTTAATGGGCATGTTTGGCTTACTTTTCATTTCACAAGTTCTTTGGCTGACCAATTTGCTGTTTGTACGCAGTCGATTTTTTTGTTGGCTCTATACTTTGACCGGCGCAATTGGCTGGGCTTGCTTTGGCCTCCTTGTTAATATCGCCTGGAAGTTTCTTTTTAA
>CAZIZB010000123.1:0-2922 GCA_964543635.1 uncultured Opitutales bacterium
AAAACAAAAAACTTAGCTTGGAAAGTTTTTAAGAACTTAGTTTTTGTGTTTAAAGTATTAGACGTCTATTTTTTAAAACACTAACTTAAAAAACTTCCTCTGCTTCTTCGTCTTCGATTTGTTTATAATCCAAGTTTACATTTTCTAAATCTAAAGTGTTTTGCATAGGAATGATTAAGACAGGTTCTTTGGTTTTTAGCCACAATTTCTGTTCTTTGAAGATACGAGCCGGGACATTTTCGCAAGTTTCGCCGACTGTTTCGACGGGATAACGGCGACCCTTTTTGCTTAAATTAAAAGCTTTGGCGACACGTGCTAACTTTTCTGGAGTTGAAGTCATCGGTTCATCTTCAGGTAGTTGCAAAACCCAACCAACCAATTCTTGATCCGCTAAAATACCTTCATTATCGGCGGCAACGATCACAAATTGTTTCTTTATGGGCGCCGGACGTTCTTCGTCAGAATCCATTGTTTCATTAGCTGCAGACTGCAATTCTCCCATAATTTCGCTCAAAACATCATTTTCAAGTTCTGCACGCTTTAAAACACGTTTAACGACCTCTAAATCCACTTTTGCCATGATACTATAATTAGATTATTTTTAAAAAAATTGTAAATACTTAATGGCAAGTTTTTATTTTTTCAAATATTCGACAAGCTTTTCAAAAGCTTCTTCGTTTGAAAATTTAGGCAGGTAATGCAGATCCATTTTAGCTGCAGAAATATCGAAATAATGGCTCTGTGCGAGTTCTTTTGCAACAAAACGCGTCATTGGAGGTTGCTTACGAATACAAAGCAATTTGTATATGATTTCGCAAACAACTCCGACACCAAAGGCCAAAGCAAGTGGCATTTTTAAGCGAATTTTGGGTAATTCTAGGCGTTCTAATAAATTTTGAATCCAGGGCCAAAGTTGTACGGGATCGCCTTGGGAAATAAAATAAGCTTTACCCGCAACGGTTTCGGAATTTTCTAGAGCTTTCATCGCCAATATATGGGCTTGAGCAACATCTTCGACATAGGAAAGATCAACCCAATTTTGTCCATCGCCAACTTGCGCCAAAAGGCCTTTTTGGGCAGCTTGTAGGAGCGTTGGAATGAGATGATTGTCGCCTGGACCAAAGATAAGATGCGGTCGTAGGGCTACCGTTTTTAGACCTTTCTGTCCATTTGACTTCAAAACATGCTGTTCCGCTAAAGCCTTTGTTTTGGCATAAGCGCACATTTTTGAAGGTGATCCGTAACTCATTTGCTCGGTAACATTACACAGAGAATTTCCGTTGAAAACGACACTAGGAGAACTCGTATAAATAAGCTTCGTTATACTGCATTTACAGCAAGCACGAACGACATTCTCTGTGCCCACTACATTGGCCTTATAGTACGATTTGTAGGAACCCCATACGCCTGCTTTTGCGGCTACATGAAAGACAACTTCACAACCTTGTACCGCCTTTTCAACACAGCTATAATCGCTAACATCGCCTTGGACGACCTCTACGCCCTGTTCACGCAAATCCTCGCAAGCACTTCGATTAAGTGTACGTAAATCCGTATAGCCAGCATCCTGCAAAGCCTTTATTAAATGCCTCCCTAAAAATCCAGAGCCTCCTGTTACCAAAATCTTCACATCTTTATTATTTCGCCTTCAGCCACGAAGTAAAGCCTTTTCGATGGAAAATTCTTGCCAAAAGTGGTAGAAAATTGTTTATTAAATGGATAATGAATTTAAGTCGGTTGAAGAAAGTGTTTAAGGAGCCGTTTGTGCGAATCGTGCTGACGTTGGCATTTTGCTTTTCTTTTTACGCGATTTTGCCGGAATCTTTCTTAAGAGGGGCATTGACCTTGAGTCTCATTTTAAAGGGCTTGTTGTTGTTCTTTATCCCATTTTTAATTTTTAGCGGAACAGCTATGGCCTTTGCATCGTTAAAGGACAATGGTTTGTGGTTCATTGTGACGATGATGGGGATTATTATTACGTCGAATTTCTTGAATTTGATGTTTTCGGGCGTGGTGGCGTGCTATCTACTTCCACAATTAGCGCATTTGGATCATCAAGCCCCATTGACGGTTTCCGAAATGGTGATCAATCCTTATTTTTACTGCAATTTTCCAAAAATCTTCCCGAATGCTTGGGCCTTGGTCTTAGGGATTTCGAGTGGGATTTTAAGTACGTTTTTTGGTATGCCGAAGTACATGAAATTTGTACAACAGGTACATCGATTAACAATGAGATTCATGCTCAAAGTCTTTATACCGACATTACCTTTGTTTTTGTTGGGGTTTGTACTAAAATTGCTTGTAGAGGGGCAATTGTCGTACTTTGTGATGAATAACGGCAAAGCTTGCATGTGGATGGTTGGTTTCTTGGTACTGTATCTATGTGTTTGGCTCGTGGCAGCAAAACGGTGTTCGCGGCTTTCGTATGGAATTTTATTGAAAAATGTATTTCCGCCGATTATTACCGGAGCAACGACTATGTCCAGTGCGGCAGCTTTGCCTTTTTCTATTGAGGCAGCGACAAAAAACACCAAAGATCCGGTCTTAGCCAATGCCGTTATGCCGATTAGCATCAATTTTCACATGGTTGGCGATACGATTTGCATTCCGATCCTAGCGATTATCATTTTGACGAGTTTCGCGTGCCCAATGCCGACCTTTGGAGCCTATCTCGTATTTGGGTTCTGCTTCGTCCTCAATAAGTTCGCTGGAGCGGGCATCCCAGGAGGTACCATTATGGTGTCACTGCCTATTTTGCAGAATTATCTCGGGTTTTCCGAAGAAATGCTCGCTTTGATCGCCGCTTTCTACATGCTCATCGACCCCATCACCACTGCTGGCAATGTCGCCGCCAACAACTTCCTCGTCATCTTCATCAAAAAAGCTTGGGGCCGTATCACCCGTAAGGCTTGTAAGGAGTTA
>CAZIZB010000124.1:0-2910 GCA_964543635.1 uncultured Opitutales bacterium
AAAAACAACCTCAACAACACTTATTGTAGGGGGCTTAGGCTCCCTATTTTTTTAAAAGTTGCTTTTTGGTATTGACGTTTGATCGGGAATTAGGCTGAATTTTTAATATTCAATGCCGAGGTAGCTCAGTTGGTAGAGCAACGCATTCGTAATGCGTGGGTCGTGAGTTCAAGTCTCATCCTCGGCTCCATTGAACCCTTAATCGTTAACGAGGTTTTTATGTCGCAACATTCAAGTTTTAAAAAAAGCGCCGGCAGCACAAATGCCAGCAAGACGGTATTGAAGCGTTTTGAACGCATCGAATTATTAAAAAAACGTGGCCAATGGAAAGAAGGCCAAAGCGTTTTAGGTTTAATGAAAACAAAACCAGAACTATAATTATTTATGGCATCCGCGACAGACATTCGTAAAAGTAATGTGATTATGTTCCAAAACGCACCTCATATCGCGCTTGAAGTGGAACATCGTACACAAGGTCGTCAGTCAGGTTTTGTGCAAGTTACCCTACGCAATCTTATTAGTGGAGTTTCAACAAAAACAAAGTTCCATTCCAATGACACTGTTGATTTTTGCTTTGTAGAATCGCGCGAATTGGAATTTTCGTATGTTGATGACATGGGGTACCACTTCCTCAATACGGAAACCTATGAAGATGAGGTCATTCCTGCAAATCTATTAAAAGAGCAAAAAGATTATTTGATCCAAGGAACGGCTTATTCTGTGCTTTTTGTTGAGGAAAAACCGGTACAAATCCAATTGCCTCCGTCGCTTGCAATGAAGGTTACAGAAGCCTCTGAAGGTTTACGTGGCGATACTGCAAGCAATGCACAAAAGCCAGTTATCGTAGAAACAGGCTTACGCGTTCAAGTACCGCTATTCATTAAAACCGGCGAAGTTATTCGTGTAAATACAAACGACGGTTCCTACTTAGGCCGCGCTTAGTTTATGCCTAAAAAACAGGCAGAAGGTCCAAAACCAAAAACAATGTACACTTTGGTTTTGGATGCTTTACAAGCAGATCGATTGCAACAATGGTGTTTAGATCGAGATTGGGAATCGTTTAGCGTTCAATACGCACAATTTGCTTTTCGCGGCAATGATATTAATGTCGTCTTTTATCAAAAAAGCGGCAAATTGGTCATACAGGGAAAAAATACCGAGGACTTTGTTTGTAACGTTTTAGAGCCAGAAATTACAAAAGAATTCAAGTTTGGCCTGGAACAACTAGAACATCCAGAATGGTTTAGACCCCATGCAGGCATGGATGAAAGCGGCAAAGGAGATTTGTTTGGACCTTTAGTAGCTGCTTGTGTAATTGCCGATGAATCCCATGTTGATTTTTGGCTAAAAAATGGACTAAAAGAAAGTAAACAAGTCACCAGTGACGCTCGCGTTTTCAAAATGGAGCAATTGGTACGCGGAACCAAGGGCGTGGTTGTTGAAGTTGCTTATGCAGGCATGGAAAAATACAATCAACTCTATCCCAAATTTAACAATTTAAATAATCTGCTTGCCTGGTTTCACGCAAAAGCTCTAGAAGGTGCTTTAAAAAAGAGACCTGTTACCGAAGGTTTATTAGATCAGTTTACAACCTCTAAGCTTGTTCAGCGGTACTTAAAGGTTGAAAATTTTAATCTACAGGAACAAGTACGCGCCGAAGCCGATCCTGTTGTAGCAGCCGCTTCCATCATTGCCAGAGCGGAATATTTACGCCAATTAAAACGCTTGAGCGAACAAGCCGACATATCCCTTCCAAAAGGTTGTGGTACGCAAGCTAAAGAAGCCTTACAAAAGCTGATTGCAAGCCAAGGACGCGAAGCTATGTCGAAATTTATCAAATTACACTTCAAAACATTTCAGGAAGCGTAAAATTTCAAAAAGAAAAGTGTTTGGAAAAATTTATCCATACATCCAAATCGATTTCTTCTGCTCGTATTTGGTGAGGAATTTGTTTTTGAGACAAAAATTCCAAAAATCTTTCAGACACTTCGTTAGAAATCGTTTTACAGACACGACCAATTTGCTGCCGACGATGTAAAAAAATCTGTCGTAAAAACAGCTTTACGTCTTTGGGAAATATATAAGCATCTGTACGCTTCACAAGGTGAATAAGAACAGAATCCACTTTAGGTTGCGGATAAAAGCAGTTTTTGCCCACGCAACATTTATTGGCCAAAGAATAAGCCGCTTGGAGATTAACACTCAAGGCACCAAAATTCTTCGTACCTGCTTTTGAAAGCCAACGATTTGCAGCTTCTTTTTGCACCAACAAAACCATGCATTCAGGCAATCGAACTTGCTCCAAAATAAGATCCAACCAAACACTCGCAATCGCATAAGGAAGATTTGCAACAATTTTGTAAGATTTCGATCCATCAAAGGTACCTATTGGAAATTGCAAAGCATCTTCATTACAAATTGAAACAGGAAAGGTTTCTTGAATATATCGAAAAAAACACGCATCTTTTTCTACAGCAAAAACCTGCGCACCGGTTTCAACTAAGGCTCCTGTTAAAGTTCCACAACCTGGACCAATCTCAACAACAACATCTTCAGGGTTCAACTGCGCCCATTCTAGAGATTTTTGAACAAAACGAGCATTAATTAAAAAATTTTGTCCTAACTTTCGATTAGGACAAGCACCCAAATGAGCCAAAATCTTTCGTGTTTGACTAAGGTCTAAGGCCCACATAAGGGGATTTTATATATTTTCGCGTTTTTGGCGCAACATGTTATTGAACGCTGCAACCTTTTTTTTCTGACGTCTTACCTCGCAAGGCTTTTCAAAATAACGCTTTGCTTTAACATCGCGCAAAACTCCTTCGCGATCTAATTTTTTCTTCAAGCGGCGTAAAGCCTTTTCTAAAGGTTCACTTTTGCGCAATTTAACTTCAACGGACATTGCTATTT
>CAZIZB010000125.1:0-2862 GCA_964543635.1 uncultured Opitutales bacterium
CACCTCAAAAAATGGCACATCCTGGCCGCGCGTTACCGCGGCCACCTCGATTCCTATTCCCAAATTTTCCAAACCATCGCAGGGATTTATAACCTCTCCCTTGCTAAATAGCACAAGTACGGCCATCAGTCCCCGTTAGCTATTTTTTATCCTCGGACTTTTGCAGGAGGTCTATTAATTAAATCTTTTTTGTTACAGTTTTGAAATTAGATTACTTTGATTCAATAACCCCAAATCCACTACTCCTTAACCTTACAAGTTTTGTTTAATTGTTTGAGTTCATACTCTTTCAATAAACGATTAAAGTCTCTTAAAGTGATATCAATTTCTTGTTCTTTTAGGAAAGCAAAGATTGCTTTTTTAGAGATTTTATTTTGTAAGGCTTTTTGGATAGACTTCATGTAAGGTTTTAGAACATTTTTGCATCCTATATTTTCTTATAAAAATGCACTCAACAAACTTCTTAAGCCATCCTCAATAACTAAAGATAAATCTAAAAACCTCGCTCAGGCTAGGTTATTCTAAAAAACACAAAACTCCATAAAAACTTGTGGAGTTTTGCTTAAATAACTTTAGTGTCTATTTTTTAAAATTGAACACCTTTTTGCTTAAAGGCTTTTTTGATTATTGGGTAAAAAACACCACTAGATGAAGCCAATTGTTTTAATAAAGATCCATCTTCATTTTCATCTAAAAACCTCTTAATTTTTTGAATTAAAAACAGATTGTTTTCCAAAATTTCAATCCATAAGTAGATTTCATCCTCTTCTTCACTGTCAATAATAACGTTTTTAGCATTGATTTTTTTATTAAAACTATTAAGCGTTTTCTCAAGAACTTTTATAGCATTTTCTATAGAAGATTTTTCCATATTAACTTCTAAAAGAGAAAATGCTTGATTTGCTTCTTCTAAACATTCATCTAAATTACCAAACATAGCGTTTAATAATGAAGATAGTGATAAACTACAACATAATATCAGAGTTTTTATTTTCATAATTTTTCCTTTTATTTATTGTTCTAAAATTTGTCAAGGTTGAATAGCTTGTCCTCTCTAACTAAATTCCAAATCCAATGTATATTGCCAGTAATTTGCTTATAACAATCAATAGCAACTTTCTGAGCTAGTTTAAAACGATTGGGTATTGGATACATTGTAACTGGCTTAATGGGTTGACTAGAATGACCGAAACGCATGCGACAACCTTTAGATACACGATAAACATTTTCAGATAAATCATCTCCGTTTAAAAATTTATCCGGCTGTTGGACATAACCCAAGTTTTCAACATAAAAACTATCTCCTGGATCATTGTGAAAAAAACATTTTTTAGGCATTAAATTAATATGCGTCTCCTGCCTATAATTTGGTGAACCTAAAATGGTCGCAATTTCTTCTTCTTTTATTTCCGCTCCCCATACACACAATTCATATCCACTTCCATAATAACAACGTGTATTATATTTGAATCCATTAATTTGTTTGTTATCTAAACATCTTTGGTGATGTCTTAAATGATGAAACCAATGTAACATTTCATGAAATAAAGCAATATCACCAGTACGATTTTCACCAGCCGTTGTGAGATAACCATTTTCTATTTTAAAAGTTTGTAATGTTTTGTTTTGTAAGAAAATATTTATTCTTTGTTTTGAAAAATTAAAAGAAGATTTATTGCTATAATATACTTCAATCGAACGTGTTTTATTTCTATTTTTTAGTGTTGGATCGGTAGTAGCGATTCCATCTCCCCAACATCCATTTCCTCCTGGTCCATCTAATCTTCTAATTTCGATCAATAATCGATAAAGAAGCACTCGCCCTACCGGATTGGCAGCAATAGTACGAAATGCTTGCCAGAATTGTTGTTTAAATCCTTTGTTGGCACCAGTAGTATTTACATGTATAATGTGTACACATTTGTTGTTTTTGCTAATCCCCATTTTGGGTTCTTTGGGTTGTATAGCCTGCCCTTTACCTTTTGAAAAAGCAACAGCTCTATTCCCACCAAACACTCGTACCCACCAGTCGGTAACTAAGTCATTATTAGGTTGGCCAACATATCTTGCTCCGGAATATTGCCCTGCTTCACTTGTTGTTGGCTGTTGCCCATTTATCTGAAAATACAAATCACACGTAGTATTTGGAACAACAACACGCTCGCAAAAAGCAATGGTATTTTTAATTTTTTTGAATGCTACTTGAAAAGCAATATTTCCAGTAGGCTTCCGTATTTCTTGCCTTCCTGGCGTTCCAGCCGGCAAATGAAATTGTGCAGACTGAACAAGAGATGTTAAGCTAAAAATAGTAGCAATCTTAACAATCGAGCGAGAAAACAGCTTTCTCATTACTTCTTTATTTAAAATAAACATCCTAACAGTAAAAAGAAACCAATTAAACAATGTCCAGTAAAAAAATATACGAACATTATTTTTCTTTGCGTAACTTTTATTCTAGTTATCAAAAATCGTTACTCAAATTTAACACAAAACTTCTGCGACTTGTTAATTTGAAAGCAGTTTGCTTAAAAATTAACAAAAAGCAGAAGTCCGTTGGGTGCAGGCATGACTCATTCCTGTTCGCTCAAGGGCGACCCCTTGGAACAACTTTAAAAAAGTTGTTCAGTGTTCTTCCGCGTTTAAACTCATATAGATTTTATAATATTAACTTATTAAGTTATTAAATTAAACTTCCTGCAAAAGTCTAAGGAACAAGAAAAAGCATAAAAGAATTGAAAATAAAAAGTAAGTAGGATAAAAGTAAAAAATGATAATAAAACTCCTACTCAAGAAGAAGTATTTACGATGGATCAGCGGAGTCAAGCACGAAAAGTTTGAAAAATGTGTGAGCAAGCTAAAGCT
>CAZIZB010000126.1:0-2789 GCA_964543635.1 uncultured Opitutales bacterium
TTGAATAAAAAAAATTATCTGTTATAGTTAGAGATATGAGATTTTTAGTCGGTTTATTATGTGCTTTATTAGCAGGTTGTTTTAAGACAACGCAAAAACCCAATCCAAGGTTGGAAGAAACGATTATGGAGGTTGCAGAGCCTGAAGAGTTATACGAGGATGTTCGTGAAGAGATGGAAAAAACCGAAGAAGTTTCCATTAAAAGTTATGGGGATTTGTATACCGAAGCGGATGTAAGAGTACGTGTTTATTTTGATTTTGATCGCTATCATTTGTCGGAAGATGATAAGACCGCGCTTAACAAGCTCGCAGAGGAACTAAAGAAATCGGAAAAAAAGTATATTTTGGTGGTAGGCCATAGTGATTGGCGCGGTGCTCAGGATTATAACGAACGTTTAGGAATGCGTCGTGCACAAGCCGTAGAAGCTTTTTTAAGAGAAATAGGACTTGTAGATGGTCAATTAGAAGTCCTCTCCTTGGGTAGCACTTATGCAGAACCTAATCTAAGCAAAGCCGATGCTTGGAAAGATCGTCGCTGTGACATTCTTATAAAGTAAGGTTGATAAAACAATCCATGTTTCGCCCCTTTCAGCATGCATTACGGAGTTTTGAAGACTTTGTAAAAGACGTTATTTATAATAAACGCCAGGATCGTCGTGCGCGCAAATGGGTCCGTTTTTTTTATCTCTTATCCCTACCTTATTATGGGATTGTTTACTTGCGAACGAAGGCTTATCAAAAACGTTGGCTACGTAGTCAGCACTTAGGTTGTGTGGTTGTTGTCGTAGGGAATTTGACAGTAGGAGGTACCGGAAAAACTCCTATTGTTGAAAAGTTGGCGCGAGCTTTACAAGGCCATGGTCGAAAAGTTTCGGTACTCAGTCGAGGTTATAAGAGTAAAAAGGAAAGTCTTTTTAAAAAATTTTTGCATTGGTTATTCCATAGTGAACCTTGCCCACCTAAAATAGTAAGTGATGGGAAACAGTGTTTGTTGTCGCCTGAGATAGCTGGCGATGAACCTTACTTGCTTGCAAAAAATTTACCTAATATAAGTGTTGTTGTGGATAAAGATCGTGTCAAAGCAGGACGTTATGCGATTCAAACCTTTGATAGCGATACACTTATTTTAGATGATGGCTTTCAATATTTTCAATTGCGAGGCACTTTTTACATTTTACTCATTGATGCTACCAATCCTTTTGGTAATGGCTCTGTTTTACCACGAGGTATTTTGCGTGAACCGCTACAACATATGCGTCGAGCGCATTTTATTTTTATTACCAAAAGTGATCAAGTCGCTCCAGAACGTTTACAGGCTTTACAACGCTTTGTTCGTCGTTACAACCCAAAAGCACCGTTATTTCCTTGTGTGCATAGTCCCAAATATCTTCAAGAGATTAATGGGGATCAAAAACTGGATTTGAAGCAATTACGAGGGGTTCGAATTGCCGTTATGAGTGGTATTGCTTCTCCAAAGTCGTTTGAACAATTTTTAGAAGATGCTGGTGCACAGATTGTTTATTGCGAACACTTCATGGATCACCACAATTACACCGAAGCGGATATTGAAGAATTTTTTGATAGGGCAAAACGTTTCGAAGCTGACTGGGTTATAACAACCGAAAAAGATGCGGTACGCCTTGAAAAATTTAAACAATTTGAATTGCCTTTTTATTATTTACGTATGGAAATTGAATGGGCAAGCAATACAAAACCCTTAGAATGTATTTTGCAAAAACTTTCAAGTAAATTGGGATGAACGAAAATTTACACTTAATTTTTGGTGCAGACGATTATTTTGTAGATTTAAAAGCAAAAAAATTGTTGGAACAGTTTGAAGGAATTCCATTAGAAATTATTGATGGAAGCATGCATTCCATTGCGGATTTAAAGCGTATTTTAGGCCAAGCGAGTGAAAGTCTTCGTACAATGGACTTTTTTTCAGACAAGAAATGCGTTTGGCTTCGCTCAACCTCGCTTTTAAGCAATGGCAGTCCTGCTTTTACGGAAGGTGGACAAGCTTATGTTGAAGCCTGGTTAGACCTTCTGAAAAAATTACCTACAGAGGTTCAGTTTTTTATTTCAGCATCTCCTGTCGATAAACGGACACGCTTGTTTAAAACCTTGCAGGAGTTGTGTCAATGCGAAGAATTGGAAGAAAAAAATTCTAAAGATTATCTGAAGTTTTTAGTTCAAAAACTAAGTAAACAATTGTCGATCGGTATAGAGGCTGCCGCTTTTGAACTTTTGCAGCAAAAATTAAATTATCAGCCGCGAGCGATTGCTAATGAATTTGAAAAATTGGCTTGTTTAAAGAATTTTTCAGGTACAATAAGTTATGAAGATGTATTGAAATATACACCGACAATGCCTAATGACGAATTCTTTGAGCCTGTAGAGGCTTTTTACAGTAAAGACAAGCGGCGGTACTTGCAAAGTCTACGTGATCATTTTACGATACATAAGGAGGTGCGTAGTATTTTGTCGATGCTTCAAAATCGTAATCGCTTATTATTACAACTTGCAAGCTTGCAATTACAATCCGTTTCGAAAAATTCATTAGACGCCGCTTATCAGCGCTATGAGCAAGATTTTGGCTCGATTCAAGATAAAAACACTTTCTGTGTGTTTTCTCAAAATCCATGGTATTTAAGCCGTTTAAAGAATTTTTTTACTTCAGAAACTCTTGTACAAATCCAAGAAGAATGCGTACGCTTATTCGATCTTATCCTAAAATATCCGCAACAAGCCTGTTTTTGGATGGAATCGTTGGTAAAATTTTTCTAAAA
>CAZIZB010000127.1:0-2771 GCA_964543635.1 uncultured Opitutales bacterium
CTTAATTCATCCACGGGTGTAACCCGTGGTCTTCTTCGCTTTGCGTCAGATAAATCCTAGCATTTTTTTAGGAACCCTATTGACAGAGCTTACAATTTATTTATTTACTTTTACTGTGAAAAACGTATTTAATAGTTTATTGGTGCTTTTTTTAGCGCTCTCCTATACCATGGCCGAACTTGTCCCTAACTGCTCTCATGTTTTACAGTTTTCCGATGAAGAGGTGGAGTCCTTACAAAAAGTTCTTTTATTAAGGGGGGAAGCGCTTTATGAAGCGTTTTTCAATCCTAAAATAGATCCTAATACTTTAAAAAAATATCCTCCTCATAATTTGAAACAATCTGTGCAGGGTTTCGTTTCTTATAAAATTCAGAATAAAGAAAATATTTTAAATTGTATACTTATATTTACAAATATGTTAGACGATTTTACGAATTTTTCGTATTTCCATTTTTATTTTGTTTATATTATATTAGTTATGTCTTTTGAAAAATTAGAAATACCACCTTATAGTCATGTTACTTATAAATTTTATTCTACTGTTGTACTAGCGTTACATAACATATTGCGGTGTTGGTATGAAAGATTTCCAAATCCAAAAACATTTCCAAAATTTAGACAAAACATAACTCTTCCTGATCCAGGGAGTGATGCAACTAATAGTATTTTTGAAGCAATTAACTATACAAACGCCAAATCTATACAACAAAAAAATTGCTCTATACAATAAGGTTCCTACAAAAATCGAAAACTCAAATTTTTTACTAGAAACCGTTCTTAATAGGCTTTAAAAAAGCTAGGCAAATTTTGTTTCTATTTTTTAAAATTCCCAAACTACATTTTTACCAATAAGGTATTTTTGATCATTGAAGCTGTCCATCTGATGCGAAGCAAAGAGGACCACGGGTTCTACCCGTGGGTTTCTATTATTTAGCAAGGAATGTACGCTTCCTTAAGCGTGTTCTTTTTCATTTCTGCTTTTTCTAATATTTTATCTATATTAGACATCCTGCAAAAGTCCTCGCAAAAATCGCCAGAAAACCGAGTGTCTATGCGGCCTAGAAGGCGAAAAATAATGTCAAAAAAATTTAACCCCCTTTAAACGGCAGTTTTTACCATTATTCATGCGACATAACAAACTTTTTTATGTCCGACTTTTGCAGGACGTTTATTTTCTATGTACAAGTTTGCTTGCGCTTCCCATACGCTAGTATCGACTTTAATTTTAGTTGCCTCCATTTGTATATAAGACTTAAGTTGTGTATTAATATTAGCAAGCTTATTATACCCATCTTCAAATGATGCCTGTATCCAAACATCATTTAATTCAATTTTATTAAATTGAATTTTTTTATCATTTAAAATTTTTTCAAGCTCCCAACTTAGATACCGATTATTTAAATTTTGTTGCAAATCACTTTTTGAATTTAAACAGTCATTTTCAAATCTTGCAACTTTTACAGCTGCCTCTAAAACCTTTGAATTTGAAAAATTCAAAAGTTTACCTTCATACAATCTCATTATTTTTTTATTTGGATATAATGCTTGTAACAATTCATATTCTCCTGGTACCCTTATTTCTCCAAATTTTGTAACCCCCACTACATTACGAAAATCATCACCTCCTGGAGTATTATTAAGTAATTCTTTTACATCTTCTGATGAAAATCCAATTATATCATGATTAGATACATACTCAACATCTTCATTATCGGTATTTCCAGGTTCAGAACTTTTCCATTGCGAAAACTCTATAAAAGTATTAACATGAAATAATTCATGAAATAATAAATAGGCAGCACATTTAGCTATTAAAGCAGGATTATCAAAATCTGTAACCATTGTCCCTGCAACAAGATTTCCCAAAGGTATTGCTTTTATTTCAGGGATGTTGTTGCCTTTTTGTTGAATAACATAGATTGGATTTTTCATCATATTTTTTACCATATTTTCATTAAAATTAATAAAAACATTATCTTGATGTAACTTTGTTCTATCTACACCTATATTATTATTCCTATAATCTTTCCCGATCAGCAACTTAACACCTTTTTCTTTACATTTTTGAGCAAGTGCCGTAAATTGTTTAGTAATAAGGCCTGGTGGATTTAAATTTTTATCAAACTCTACAAAAGCTTCTAGCATATCCTGCATAAAAACAGAAGTCGGAGAAAGATATGTAATGTTTTCTAAAGATTTAAATTCTACCATTTGACAAAAAATTCTGCCTAATGGTTTATTTTCCAAAGGATTGTTTAAATAAAAATCTCCAAACATAGTATCTTTTATATAATGTATCGCACTATTTTCTATACTCATAGACTCTCCTTAAAGTAAAAAATTAAAACTAAAAATTCGTATTAATGTGTATAACCTACAAAGTCCAAATACTCATAAGGACAGTTTGAAAAACACGTTTTGTAGGAAGTTTACTACAATTAGACCCAGGCAAGTATTGGACGGACTTGCTGGTACCATTAAGGATGGATGTACTCTAGTTTTATTATCTAATCCAAGGGCCCCTAGGGTGGAGCCTACGCTAGCTAGGCTAGTCGAAATCGTTTCGATCATCATAAGATCTAACACTTATCGTAGCAGTTTTCGTGCCTAATGCTTGTTTTTGTTTCGTTTGGGAACGAATTTTTAAAAACCCCTTGTTGTCTGGAAACTCGATCGACTTGGCCGTAATCTTGTGCACCTCAACCAAATCATAAATTATTTAAACGATAACCGTATCGCTCTAAAAGTATTGGATTCAACCATAGGGCGTA
>CAZIZB010000128.1:0-2725 GCA_964543635.1 uncultured Opitutales bacterium
GTCCTAAACACTTTGAATGCGATTTTTGTAAAAGGTTGTTCCGGGTTTATTTTATTATCTACAGTGCTTTAATCTTGACTCTTCTTGGATAAATTTGGTTTAAATTTAGCTTCGATAAGATGTTAATAGACGCGCATTGTCATTTGGAGCATTTAGGTGAAGAGGGAGTGGTAAGATTTTTGTCATCACTGACTGAAAAAGGTTTACGTGGTGTGATTGCTTCGGGCCCTCGTAGGGAGGATTGGCCGTTTTATGCTCAGTTGGCGTCTCAATTTCCACAATTAAAAGTTTGTTATGGAATTCATCCGTTGGAGATTACGGAACAGTGGGAAGACGATTTAGCTTGTTTAGAAAGTTATTTGGATCAGGCAGTTGCGCTGGGGGAAATAGGTCTTGATTTTAATCGAATTTTTGACATGGAACATGCACAAACCTTGAAATTGCAAATGAAGGTATTTGAACGGCAACTTACACTGGCAAAACGGAAAAATTTACCTGTTGTTATTCATTGTCGTGATGCATTTACAATTTTAAAAGAAATTCTTATTTATTCCAAAATGGATCTTTCGCGGGTTATGTTTCATTGTTTTGTTGAGGATGAAACTGCAGCGGAATGGATTCTGTCTCAAGGCGGTTACTTATCTTATTCCGGAATTCTTACGTTTAAAAAGCCAGGATTTACGCTAAAAACAGCTCAATTGGCACCCTTGGATAGGATTTTTGCAGAAACAGATACTCCTTATTTAGCGCCTGTTCCATATCGTGGCAAAACAAATTCTCCAGAATATGTTCGTTATGTTGTGGAAAAATTAGCTGAAATAAAAAATGTTTCCTATGAGCAATGTTGCGAACAACTTAAAATGAATGTCCAAAAATTTTTTGGATGTTTTAAGGATTAAAAGCAAAGCTTTTTATTTCGTTTTAGTCGGTTTTTTAGGATTTTGAGCCTTTTTTATAGGTGTTTTAGAGATGGGCAAAAAACTTCTAGTGGGTAATTTATGGATTTGATTACATTGCCGAATACCTTCGCAAATACCTTGGATAAGTTTTTTTTGATAACTTGCTTGAAGTAAAGTCTTTGCTTCTTGTTGATTACTGATAAATCCACACTCAATGAGAACACCAGGGCATTTTAGGCCATTCAAAACCCCCATACGCCCTTTACGAACACCTCTGTCATTCAATTTTGTTTGTTGAATAATGTTTCTCTGTATATTAAAAGCTAATAAGGTACTTGCTTTATCATAAGTATTGACAGGTGCTACTACTTTGTCACTTGCGATAGGAGTATTGCGTTCAGTTGAAGGATGACCTGCAAAAGAATAGGTATAAACTTCTATCCCGCAAGGAGCTTGTGCAGGCGATGAATTGTGATGAATAGATAATAAGACGTCAGCCTTCATCTTATTGGCAAATTCGCTACGTTCTTTGAGTGACAAATCTTTATCGTTATCCCTTGTTAAATAAACCGTAAAACCCAAAGTTTTAAGTTGTTGCGCAAGTTGTTTGGCTACTTTTAAATTTAAATCTTTTTCTTTAATGTTTAATGCTTTGTTGATTGCACCTTCAGCCTTTCCGCCGTGTCCAGGATCAAGTACAATAGTCTTTATGGAAAATGTCTTGGGTTGTTGTAAAACGCTGATTAATTTTTCCTTATCAATAGCTTGAATAGAATTTATCTTTTGTGGATTTTTCTTTCCTACAAGCTTGCTTTGAACAGGATAGGTTAAAAAAAGTTTTGTATTATTAAAAAAAACTTCTTTCGAATTTTCCTGAAAAATCCAATGGTTTTGCGAATTGGATAGATGAATTTTGTCCTTTTCTTGTTTTACTTGCAAATGAAAGGATTTTGCCAAATCATTTAAATTTACAAGACTTCCCCAAGCAAAAGCCGAACAGATAAGGCCGAGAATAACAAGAAAACTACATCTATTATTCCGCATCGTCTTCGTAGTCCTCATCTTTTTTGCCAAAGACAAGCGTACGTTTTGCTGCGGGTAATGGGGTCAATAATACAAAAATATTACGTCCACTATGAGTAATTTTAGCATCAGGTAATCCAACGTTTTTTAATTCATCGACCATACGTTGAACGACATCGATACCCAATTGAGGTGCGGACATTTGCCGACCCTTTAAATTAATGTACAATTTAACTTTATTACCCTTAAATAGGAAGCTTTCAGCCTGTCTTAACTTTGTAAAAAAGTCGTTTTGTTCAATGGAAGCACCTAATTTAATTTCTTTTAATTTTGTGGCGGTAGCTTTTTGTGATTTCGATTTTTTGCCCTCTTCATACATGTATTTACCGAAATCAAGGATCTTACAAACCGGAGGTTGAGCTTTGGGTGAAATTTCCACTAAATCTAAACCAGCGTTTTGTGCCAATTGTAACGCTTGTTGAAGTTGAAGTATACCAATTAATTTACCATCACTACCAATCACACGTACTTCACGTGCACGAATCTGCTTATTTTTTCGTGGCAAATTAGATGCCTGTTTCTTATAAGGAAACTTAGACTGTTTTATTCTTCCTGGTACGACCATCATGTATTCAATTTTCTTCTACTTACCTTAAAAGAATGCAGAGAAAAAGCCATTTTGTCAAAACGTTTTTTCGGTTTTTGCATCAAAGCAAATGACAAATACTTTTGTAGACTTCCGATGGCTTATTTGCATTCCTCTTGTAAATCAAAGTACTTTTTCAAAACCAATAAGGCTATTA
>CAZIZB010000129.1:0-2707 GCA_964543635.1 uncultured Opitutales bacterium
ATTTTAATATTTTAATCAATATTATTAATCGTTCAATGACTCAATTTGGCCTAACAGAAGACGAACATAATTTTCTCGCTAGCTTGGATTACGATGAACTTATTTGTAAAATACGAGCTTCCCGCCAAGACGCTTCACAACAATCATCAGAATCTGTAGACGCTCAACAATCCCAACCTACAAAAACCTCTTGTACATTTTTATAAATCTTGTAATTAGCTATTACGGCGAGGGTGCTCGGTATTACGAGCATGAGCGAGCGCAGAAGCTAGCCGACAAGGGTCGGAAGGAATCGAAGGAGCCTCGGATTACTGAAAAGACCTGGGGAAAGGTGTTCGGATTGTTCAAAATGGACTTCAGTCCGGAACAGATTGCGAGCGTTGTAAAAATCAGTCACGAAAGCATTTATCGCAGGATTTATGCGGAAGTTCGAGCGGGACGGTTGGAGCGAAAACATTTGCGTTGGAATCGCAAAAAACGGCGACGACGCTTGCCGAAACGACCACCGCGAGACCTTACGAAAAACTCGATTGAAAATCGGCCGGATCTCAGTCCTAGAGCGGAATTCGGCCACTGGGAAGGTGATACGGTTGAGCTTGTTCGTGGGCAAAGTTATCTCGTGACATTAGTCGAACGAAAAACGCGATTTTTGGCTACAAAACTTATTCCTAACAAAAAATCTTAAACCGTCCGAAACGCTATTTTATCGGCATTTGAGCCATTTCCTCAGGCCGTAAAATCCATTACGCTTGACAACGGCATCGAATTCGCCGACCCTAAAATCATCGTAAATCGCTTGAATGCAACGGTGTATTTTGCCCATCCGCACTGCCCTTGGGAACGCGGAATCGGTTTCAAAAAACTTTCAAATGGCCAACGGCCATTGACTCGCTCAAGGCTGTGCCTTGCAGTATTTTCCTAAAAAAACCAAGGCAAATTATACACAAGCATATCTCGCCGATTGCCGTCAAAAACTTAACATGAGACCTAGAAAATGCTTACACTTTGCATCTCCTGTCTCTCGGTTCTTTTTTGAACTTAGGGGGTTGCACTTCAATCTTGATTCTGCAGATATTTATTGACAAAACTCAACCATCTACCATAGTAAAGACAAATGTTTGACAGATTTATTAAATTCTTATATTATTTAGGTTGGTATTGTGTTGGAATGGCGACTTTTTCTTATGCAACTCGGTTAAGTGATCTTTTAGAAAACGACAACCTTTTACGGTTTTGCAAAATATGTGAAGATGTTTTAATAAAATATCAGTATGATCTTTATGAATTAGATGACAGAACTAAACGGTGGGAAATAAGTTTTTATTTAGGTCAATTTCTAGGTCATAATGATCGTGATTTTTTAGATTGTTGTCGTATTTTTCACTTTATAAAAACATTTAAACATGAACCTTTATCCGAAGAGGAAGATTCATTAAGTTTAAAAGCCTTTCAATATGCTTTTCGTTATTTTATTATGAATAGACAATGTTGTATTGATTTATATTTCCAAAACAGTCCTCAGGAGGATATTAACTTTTTAAATAGTTTATTCTTTGTAGATATTATGAAAAAACTAAAAGAAATAAAAGATGAAAACAATTCTTGCCTACAGTCAAATTCAATTGATACTCTACAGACTTCATCTGCAAAAATTTTCTGTACATTTTTGTGATCAATACCATTGACAAATATCAACTATTTACCATAGTAAAGGCAAATGTTTGACAAAAGTATTAAATTATTATATTTTTTAGGTGGGTATTTCGTTGGAATGGCAACATTTTCTTATGCGACTCGATTAAGTGATCTTTTAGCTGATGATAATCTCTTGCAGGTGTGTAAGTTAGGAGAAAACGTTTTAAGAAAACTTAATTGCGATTTAAATGAATTAGATAATAGAGTTAGTCGATGGGGAATAAAGTTTTATTTAGGTCAATTTTTATGCCATAATGATCGTGACTTTGGGGATTGTTGTCGCATTTTTTATCTTATAAAAACATTAAAAAGTGTTCCTTTGACTGAAGAAGAAGAAGTTTGCATAACTAGGGGATTCATTAAAGCATTGCAATATCTATATGAATTATTTTGTTTATATAAAATATCAATGCCCTGTTTTGGCCTAACTGAAGAAGAATATAATTTTCTAGCTACTTTAGATTATCACGAACTTGCACGTAAAATACGAGCCTCAGGCCAGGACAGTCCCCAACAATCACCCGAATCTGTAGACGCTCAACAATCCCAACCTACAAAAACCTCTTGTACATTTTTATAAATCTTGTAATTAGCTATTACGGCGAGGGTGCTCGGTATTACGAGCATGAGCGAGCGCAGAAGCTAGCCGACAAGGGTCGGAAGGAATCGAAGGAGCCTCGGATTACTGAAAAGACCAGGGGAAAGGTGTTCGGATTGTTCAAAATGGACTTTAGTCCGGAACAGATTGGGAGCGTTGTAAACATCAGTCACGAAAGCATTTATCGCAGGATTTATGCGGAAATTCGAGCGGGACGGTTGGAGCGAAAACATTTGCGTTGGAATCGCAAAAAACGGCGACGACGCTTGCCGAAACGACCACCGCGAGACCTTACGAAAAACTCGATTGAAAATCGGCCGGATCTCAGTCCTAGAGCGGAATTCGGCCACTGGGAAGGTGATACGGTTGAGCTTGTTCGTGGGCAAAGTTATCTCGTGACATTAGTCGAACGAA
>CAZIZB010000130.1:0-2707 GCA_964543635.1 uncultured Opitutales bacterium
GATGCTGAAGAACAATTATATTTAAGGGCGGCTGTAGGATGCAATTGCATGAACGATTTTAATGTGATTGCAGCCACATTGGGATTATTTAATTACTGTAAGTCTTACCTAGAAACTTCTTGTGAATATCAACGTCGTCCTGGATTAGTAGTAGCTCATGATTCGCGTTATTTTTCAAAACATTTTTCTGAATTAGTTGCTTCTACATGGAGTGTTTTGGGAGGCGATGTTTATGTTTTTGATGGACCTCGATCTACGCCACAACTTAGTTTTTCCGTCCGTTATTTAAAGACAACGGCTGGGGTTATGATTACTGCAAGCCATAATCCTTTTTTTGACAATGGCTTTAAGGTGTATTTTGAAGATGGGGCTCAGATCAATGAAACCCATGCCCATGGTATTACGCGTCAAATTCAGCAGATTAATTATGCCGAAGTTTTGGAGTTCTTGGAAAAGGATTTTCGTTACATGTTCCATTTGTCACCATTAATCGACGAGGCTTATTTGGAATGTGTGCAAGATGCTTTATTAGATCGTCTTTTATTTAAGAAATTGAGAGGTACAAAAGTTGTTTACACACCGATGCATGGAACAGGATCCGTTTGCATTGTACCGCTCATGAAAAACTTCGAATGGGATTTGCAGCCTGTCGAAGAACAAATGAAAATGGATGGAGGTTTTCCGACGGTTAAGTTGCCCAATCCTGACAATAAAGAATCCTTAGCATTAGCGATAGAAACCGCCGATAAATGTGATGCAGATGTGATCGTTGCGACAGATCCAGATGGAGACCGGATGTCGGCCTGTTTACGCGATCATAACGGAGAATGGTGTTTGTTGAATGGCAATACGATCGCTATTATGTTAGCTGAATATCGTCTACAAACCTTGCTACGATTGGAATTAATAACCGAAAAGGATCTTCCAAAACTGGTGGTTATGAAGTCTTTGGTAACCACGCCTTTATTAAAATCTTTTGCCACTAAAAATGGCTTAAAACTCATTGAAACCCATACCGGTTTTAAATGGATGGGAGAAAAGTTGCATGATTACGAACAAGCACTTACGGAACGCTTAGTCCGTTCAAAAGGCTTGAAACTCGATTACACGCGTTGTTCTTACCAAACACGTAAGGATTTCATGCTTAAATATGGATCTTTTTTACTCTTAGCGGCAGAAGAAAGTTGTGGTTTTTTAGCAAATGATGCGGTTCGAGATAAGGATGCGAATGCGGCTACCTTTATGTTTTGCGAATTAATTGCTTATTTCCGAGCAAAAGAAATTCGTTTCAAAGATTACCTCGATGAAATTTACTGCAAGTATGGGTATTTTAATGAGGATCTGCTAAGCTTTACTTTTGAAGGTGCAGAAGGAGTGAAAAAGATTCAACGTCTTATGGCTTCTTACCGAAATAATACACCTAAACGCATTGCAGAAAGTCGTGTGTTATCCGTTCAAGATTTTAAAGATAAAAGTCTTTTTGAAGATGCAGATGGCAAAGCAATACCGCAAGCAGATTTCATGATTATGCGCATGCTTAATGGTTGTAGTGTTGCTATTCGTCCAAGCGGTACGGAACCCAAATTAAAGATGTATTTGTATGTACATGCTGAGATCGAAGAAGGTGATGCTTTAGCTCAAATTAAGCAAGAAGCTAATGAAAAGTTGGCAGCTTTAAAGGCTTGGTTACAAAAGGATGTTGCAGAACGTACACGATAAAGGTTGCAAAAAATTTGAAAATGTATTTAAAGTAGATTATGAGTTGGGAAACATTTAAAAAGTATTTTGTTTATTTGCATCCATTGAAGCTTTCATTGGATACAAGTAAGGTGTTTTTTAAGGATAATTTCTTGCATTCTATGCAGTCTAAGATTGTTCGCGCTTTCAATGAAATGGAAGCATTGGAAGCAGGACATTTGTCGAATCCAGACGAAAAACGCATGGTGGGACACTATTGGTTGCGTAATTTTCAATTGGCCCCTAAGCAAGCGATTAATATTGTTTTACATGATAATTGGCTGAAGGTAAGAGCATTTGCTGATAAAATTATTAATCAGGAATTGCAAGGTAATTCTGGACCTTTTAGAACCTTGCTTTGTATTGGTATTGGAGGTTCGGCATTGGGACCACAATTGCTTTCAGAAGCTTTAGATCGCAAACCTAAGGGATTACATGCGATTTTTATCGACAATACTGACCCGGATGGTATCCATCGTGTTCTTAAAAAATTAAATAAACACTTAGGTCAAACACTTGTATTGACGACATCAAAGTCGGGAGGTACTCCTGAACCTCGTAATGGTTTGATGGAAGTACGAGCTGCATTTGAGAAGCAAAAAATTCCTTTTAATAAGCATGCTGTCGCGATTACATGCGAAGGTAGCGAATTGGATCAATTGGCGCAGAAAGAAGAATGGTTGGCCCGTTTCCCCATGTGGGATTGGGTTGGTGGACGAACAAGTTTGTTCAGCAATGTTGGTTTATTGCCTTGTGCTTTGCAAAATATGGATATCAGTGCGCTGGTACAAGGTGCAACTGAAATGGATATTTTGACACGCAATACAGAGGTTCTGAGCAATCCTGCGATGATGTTGGCTTTATCTTGGTATTTCTGCACGGAAGGTTGTGGCAAGAAAAATATGGTTGTTATACCTTATAAAGATTCTTTGGCCTTATTCCCAAAATACTTGCAACAGCTGATTATGGA
>CAZIZB010000131.1:0-2701 GCA_964543635.1 uncultured Opitutales bacterium
AGTTTGCAGAATAGAGGGGGTAAAGAGCAGTAGGTGCATGCGATAAAATCCGTTAATTTTGCTAATAGATGGGGCTATGGGTCCTAAAAGCTCAACTGTTGAAGGTAAAGCTTTTTGGAGGCAATTTGACCATTTCTGAATGACATATTGTAAAGTAGATTCAGAACGGCTACGGAAAATATGGCGAATTATATGGCGAAAAGGGGGATAAGCGTATTGTTTTCGCAATTGATATTCTTGTTCAAGAAAGTTTTGTGCGTCGTGTTGAATACCGTAACGAATAGACATTGCATCGGGATTAAACGATTGCACAACGACTTCTCCAGAATGCTTAGAACGCCCTGCGCGACCACTTACCTGAACCAGCAACTGAAAGGTACGTTCGGAAATACGAAAATCTTCCGGAGTAGCTTGCGCGTCTGCTTGAATAACCCCAACGAGTGTAAGGTCAGGGAAATCGAGACCTTTTGCTAGCATTTGTGTACCTACAATAATATCATATCGATGGGCTAAAATCGCTTGATACCAATCCGGATGCTGTTGAATGACATCCGTATCTAGACGTAGGATACGCGCATTTTTATAAAATTGCTGCAGACAAGTTTCAATCCGTTGTGTGCCAAGCCCTCTGCTTAATTTCAACGATGTTTTACAGGTACTACAAACAGTTTGAAAAGGCTCTTGGTAATCACACAAATGGCAATGTAAGCGATTGTCTTTTTTATGATAAACAAGATTGGTATGACAATGTGGACAGGCTAAACGTTTTTCACATTTTGGGCAATACAAGTAAGGGGCATAGCCACGTCGATTTAGGAATAGCAAAATTTGTTCTTTTCGATCCAAGCGTTCGTTTATCTTTTCGCGCAATAAATTAGACAGCAAAAATGTACCTTCAAAATTCGGTTTTTCATGACGCATATCGACCAAGTGTACTTTCGGCAATACTTGTCCCAAGGGTCTAGTTTTGATGGTATGAAAAAAGTATTTGCCATTATGCGCATTCGTCCAGGATTCGACAGAAGGTGTAGCACTTCCCAAAACACAAACGGATTGGGTAACAAAAGCACGATAGACTGCCAAATCACGTCCGTGATAACGCGGATTCTCAGACTGCTTGTAAGAAGGCTCATGTTCCTCATCAACAATAACGAGTCCTAAGTGTGGTAAGGGAACAAAAAGCGCGGAACGGGCCCCTAAAAGAACGTCAATATTTCCCGACAATGCTTGCTGCCAAGAACGTAATTTTTCCGTATCGCTTAAACGACTATGCCAAACAGCAATACGAATGCCAGAAGCTTGTAAACGGTTTTTAAGCTTCGTAAGCGCTTGCTCAGACAGTGTGATTTCTGGAACCAAATAGAGGGTCTGTTTTTGAAGTGTTTTGGCTTTTAAAATCAGTGAATGATAAATTTCTGTTTTCCCAGAACCCGTAATGCCCCAAAGCAAATGTGTAGATCCTTGTAGATCCGTTAAATGACTCGCTATGGCTTGAAAAACAGCATTTTGTTCATCTGTTAAAGGAAAGGTAAAAGGAGTATCGCCAGCTTTTAGACAAGTATTTTCTGCTATAAAACGTTCTACATAACCTTTTTCGATTAAAGTATTTAAGGTTTGTGTTTGTTTTGGAAAAACGTCCTTAAAAGATTCTAACGAACTGTTAGGATGCTCTACAATCCAGTTGTAAACAGCTTGTTGTTGCTTACTACGTGCACTAAAATTCGGCTGTAATTGGGTTACTCGCAAAGAATAATTCACCGGAAAAGGTTTCCCTTTTCGAATAAGTGTAGGTAGAGCCGTTTCAAGCGCCGCCAGCGTTGTACAACCATAATACCGTGTAAGCCATTGAATAAGCTTTATTCCGTCTTCATTGACAATAGGATTGGGATAAATATGTTCTAAAATAGGCAAGAATTTAAAGTTAGGATCGGGCGAATCCTCATAAACCTTACTGACTAAACCTAAATGAGGTTTGTTTTTAATAGAAACTCGAACCAAAGTTCCTCCTTTAATAGGCTCCTCAGTTCGATACACAAGTGCATTGGGAATTCCAGACAGCGGCAGAACTTCTGCAAACCATTCTGCCATTTTTACCAAGCAAAACTTTTTTGTGTCGCCAAAACTACTCCTTGCGGATCCAATAATTCAACTTGCCAAGCAATTAGTTTCGTAGAGGTAGAAAATTGTGGATGATCCGTAATACCTAAAACAAGCTCATTTTGGAGAATCAAAGAATGCGAAACTTCTGGAATTTCCCACTCATAAGTAACTTCTTGTGGAGCATGCTGGGTAATAAAAGAAACGCGTACTTTCGAGTGTTTTGGAATTAAGGACAAGGTATGGTTGAATTTTACCGTAAGATAAAAGCCTGCACGTTGCTCTTCATTGGTTCGTAAGATACAACGTCCCCCCTTAGATTCTCGCTTCGAAAAAGCTTCTACAATCCCTTTAAAACTGTCTTCCGTACGATAAGTTGCCGATAAGGTATCAATGCTAAACTTCTTTTTGGGGATATGTTGACAACCTGCCAAAAGTGTAAAAAAACATAAAACAATAAATCCTGCGTTCTTCATAAAAATGGCGCCCGCACCCAGACTCGAACTGAGATTAACGGTTTAGGAAACCGCGGTTCTATCCCTTGAACTATGAGGGCTCACTCTATAAACTGCCATGTTTTTACCCTCAACACAACTCTTTTCTC
>CAZIZB010000132.1:0-2691 GCA_964543635.1 uncultured Opitutales bacterium
TTTTTGAGTTTCCTTTTATATACCTATTAGTGTATTCATTTAAACTTGTTTTTGGATCCTTTTGATCAAAATCAGTATTTAAAGAAGAGTAATGTAAATCAAAAAATGATTTTTGGTCATTTTCATGTATTGTTTTAGAAATAAAACAACCATTTGTCGTTATATCATCTTCTTTTTCTTGACCAGAGCTAATCCATAAAACAAGCGGTTGTACATTGTCTTTAAAGTAAAAGACAAGAGCTGCTGTAAAATAATTTGTTAGACGCCTATGATTGACTTGTGTTGCTTGCCGACACAGAAAATAATGAACTTTCTTTTGTAAGTCGCTTAAGCACTCAAACGGCAATTGAACGGGTTGTTTACAAGCTAAACCCATGTAGCATGCTACAAAAATCTTAAAAATAAAAAGAAGGATTAATTTTTTCACATCTCTTCGTATAGCAAGATTTGTACCGCTTTGGATTGACATTTTTAAATTTTTTTGCAATCCTATAAGTTATGAAAAAAATGAAAGTTTTGTGTGTGTTGTTTATCGGAGGTTTAATGAATTATTTAATGGCAAATGAGTTAAATGAATTTTATACAAAAATTAATGAACTCGTTGAAAAAAAGGAATTTTCTTCAAATGAAGTTTCTTTTTTAAAAGAACAAAAGCATCGAATAGAGCGACTTGGACTCTCTTTGAATTATCCTGCTTGGGAAAAAAAAGAAAGTCTTTTAGAAAAAATATGTTATGTGAGATGTTTGTTGTATTTAAATGGTGTTATTAAAAACTTAGAAGAAGGGTATCGCATTTGTATTGATTTTTATAAATTTTTTGTAGAAGAGAAAAAGACTACTAGTGTTGTTAGTTGGACGAACTTAGAAGAGCAATTTTGTCAAAAATTACGAGAAGAGGGTAGAAATCCAGAAACTATAAAAGAAGATTATTTAGCTTATCTTGCACGTGATCCGCAAGATGAAGAGTATGATTACGACGAAGATTGCGAATAAAAACTTGAGGTTTAAATTGTAAAAGGTATTATTTTACGATCCGATTTTTATAGTGAGAGTATTCTCTCGTAATGTTTGGCATTAAATAATGCCAAACATTATTTTAGAGGTTGGTTCAAAAAGTAGAAAAATACAGGCAACACTATGGTTTTCTTTACAACTGTTAGATAGATACCCACGGGTAAACCCGTGGTCCTTTTTGCTCCGCATCAGATAGAAGCAATTTTAAACATACACACATCAACTACAAAATCTGACACGTGTACGCTCTTATGACGCAAAAAGCATAACATATGCGTTTCTTGCCTTATTTACTTAAACTCCTTTAGTCTTGTTTCCAAGTAATACAGCGGAAGATTATGAAGGCCGTTATTGAGTTCAAAATTGGACAGGGAGGTACGAATGGCAATCGTAGGGTTATATTTTTCTCGATAGGATTTTAAGCTACGGGCTCGCAAATTCGTACTGGCTTTTACTTCTATCGGGATGATGGATCCTTGCGCCTGGATGACAAAATCTACTTCGGCTAAGTTAGAGGCCCAATAAGAAACATGAAAACCTTCAAATAACTTGAGTGTTTGTAAAACATATTGTTCAGTAAGCGCGCCTTTAAATTCTTCGAAAATACGATTCCCTTCTAAAATTGTTTTGGCGTCTAATGAAGCTTTTGCGCATAGCAATCCGCAATCCATCGTATACAATTTAAAAATAGGTTCTTCGTAAGCGCTCAATGGGATGGCTGGCTTCGTGATTTTGGCTACTTTATAAACCAATCCACACATTAATAACCATTCCATTGCAGACTCATAGTTTCGTGAACGTGCTGTTGGTCCTAAGGTTTTGTACACAAACTTTTTGTTTTCTTTGGCAAGTTGAACGGGAATAGAATCCCAAATCGCATGAATTTTGGGAATCACATAACCTTCGGTATACTTTGAAAAATCAGCTTGATACCCCAATAAGAGTTGATTTTGTAAGACTCTGACTTGTTCAAAATCCCTTACGTTAACAAACGATTGTACTACTTCTGGCATACCGCCAACATAGAAATATTGCTTTAATAAATGAATGCATTTATCACTTACGATAGGCAATAAAGCTGCATTTTTATCGAGCATAACTTCTAAAAGCTTATCTTCTCCAAGTGCTTTTAAAAATTCATAAAAACTTAACGGATAGAGATTTAAAAATTCCACTTGTCCTACTGGAAAAGACATTTTTTTGTGTTTTACGGCAACTCCCAATAAGCTTCCTGCAGCTATAATCGCATATTGTGGGGCATTTTCGTTGAAAAATTTTAGAGCATTAAGCGCTTTTTCGCATTCCTGTATTTCATCGAAAATAATCAATGTATCTTCAATGGTAATCGGAACTTCCGTCAACAAACTTAATCCAGAAATTATTCTTTCTACATGATAGCTTGCTTCAAATAGGCGTTGTGCTTCTTGATTATTCGTAAAGTTAATATAAGCAACTTTTTTGTAACAATTAGCCCCAAAGGTTTTCATAAGCCAAGTTTTTCCTACCTGGCGAGCACCTTGAATAATCAATGGCTTTTTCTCCTTCTTCTCTTTCCACTCAATTAATCGTTTTAATGCCAATCGCTCCATTATGTGTTAATTATGTGATCATGTTCACGTTTTGTCCACATAAAAATGCCATAAGTACACAAAACGCAAACGCACCTGTCGAAATTAA
>CAZIZB010000133.1:0-2652 GCA_964543635.1 uncultured Opitutales bacterium
AATATCTTAATCAGCGTCCAAATGGGTTTCATTTTGACTTACTGCTGAGAGCATTTTTTCTTTTATTTGCTCTAAAACTTCATAGCTTACGACATAAGTTTGGCAGAACCAATCATGAAAACCGCGATGCATACCATTCAAGCAGATGAAGCACAAGTTGAGGCACATACAAAACGGCCAAGCGCTGAACAAAAAGAAGGTTAAAATACCTGAACGCAAAGTACTTTCACCATAATTGGGAAACTTCAATGTCGACAATTTTAAAACACGCAAATTAAAGATTTGCTTTCCTAGGCTTCCGCCTTGTAAAAAAATGCCATTTAGAGAATAATAAATCCATGCAACGAAAAAAAGAACGCGATCGACAGATATAAACATATCCACGATTGCTTTGTTGGCATTAATTTGATTGAAAAACTCAACAAATTGTCCTGCGTGTAACTGTTCGGTATATTCTAGTAACAATAATTTAAATTGGATAACGACATCCGCATGATAGACTGGGATCCATAATTTTCCAATAACAAACACGCTTAAAAAGAAAATGAGTATTAAGTCGCAAAGCGTAGCTAAAATACGTTTTCCGACAGGTGCAGGAGGTAAGATTAAATTTAATAATGCTTTTGATGACATAAATAATAAGCTTTTAATGTGTTTTTCATGAGCATTGCGACAGTCATAGGTCCAACACCGCCAGGAACAGGTGTTATATGGGAAGCGATTGGTAACAAGCTTTCGAAATGGGCATCACCTTTTAGGGTATAACCGCGTTCATTAGAGCTAGGAATACGTGTAATGCCCACATCAATTACGATCGCACCTTTTTTAATGTAATTTGCGTCGAAAAATTCTGGACGTCCACAGGCTAAGATTAAAATGTCTGCCGATTTTGTAATGGCTTGCAGGTCATGTGATTGGGAATGGCAAATCGTTACAGTCGCGTTTCCGAAAGCGGAGCGTTGTAGAAAGAGCGCTCCAAGAGGTTTTCCGACGATTAAGCTGCGATTGACGATAACGACGTGTTTACCTTCGGTTGGAAGCTGGTAATGTTTCAAGAGTTCGATAATGCCTGCTGGGGTGCATGGAACAAGGCCTGGACGATCTTGCAGTAAATTTCCCAAGTTTGTTGTTCCGAAGCCATCTACGTCTTTGTGTGGATGGATAGTGTTGCAAATCTTGACGAAATCCATGGAGTTGGGTACGGGTGCTTGTACCAAGATGCCGTCGATTGTGTCATCTTGATTTAGTCGTTCTATTTCTTCCAGTAATTGCGTTTCGGTTGTAGTTTCGGCGTCAAAGACTTTTAGAAGGCTTTTAATACCCGTAAAGGCGGCTTTTGCTTCTTTTTGGCGGACGTAGGAGACAGAAGCGCCATCGTTGCCTACGCGTAAGAAAGCAACGCAAGGCGGCCGACCTTTCAATTGAGCTACCTCTGTTTTTACTTCTTGTAAAATTTTATCGGCGACTTCGCGGCCGGATAATAATTGGGCAAATTTCATTTTATTGCTCGCAAATTTCTTGAACAAAGATCAATAGGAAAGGTTCTTTGTTCATGTATTGCGGATTCCCTTTTATGCAAACATTTTTGCCAACCAAGTTTTTTACAAGCTCTAACATGCGTTTATTGCCGGCAAAATCGAGTAAAGCGGTTGATTTATCTTTTTTGATGAGTTGATAGGTATTGGAATTTCTCGTGATAAAGGAATACCATTTTTTATGCTTTTCTAAGCGGCCTTCGAAGACGCGCACATGTTGATGTGCGGGATGCTCATTGGGCTTTTTGAAGGCGGGATCGCTGACTTGTGCATGAGAATATCCGCAAGCTAGAAGTAGCATAAGGATACTTAGGATGTAAGAGAATTTTGTAGGTTTCATTTTTTTGAAAAGATGAGTTTGGTTTCGGTTTGGGTTAAGCGGCGCGATTGCCCGGGCATTAATTTTTTATCGAGGATTAAGCCGCCGATTTTCCAGCGTTTTAATTTTAGGACTTCGTAGCCGAAGGCGAGCAATAATCTGCGGATTTCGCGTTTTTTTCCTTGGCCTAAGGTTACGTCTATTTTTCTGGAATTAGCGATACGGACGTCTTTGAACTGTAGGAATTCATTTTCGCATTCACGACCTTGTTTGAGTAAAGGGATGAGGTTGGTGTCGATAGGTTTGTCTAAGTGGACGCGATAGACTTTTTCGATACCTGAAGATGGATGGGCGACCTTATTGGCGAAATTCCCGTCGTTGGTTAGGAGAAGCAGGCCCTCGCTATCTTTGTCGAGGCGGCCGATAAAGACCCATTTTTGGGCACGCAAAGGTTTTGGGACGAAAGGCAGCAAGGTGTTGTTAGAAAAAGGGTTATCGTGTGTGCAAATAACTCCTTTAGGTTTAAAGAGCATCCAAACTTCTGGTGTGAATTGAATTTGGAGGAGTTGAGTTTTGAGCTTGCGGCTGCCAACGACGACCGTGTCACGCTCACAATCGATTTTGCAACCCAGGTGTGCGATTTCGCCATTAACGCAGATTTGACCTTCTGCGATCATTTCCTCGGCATGGCGTCTAGAGATTCCATAAACGCGCGCGAGGACTTTCTGTAACCGTTCTTCCATTTATATTATTAATTCAATGCAAGTTAAAAGATTTGGCAACTAAAAAGCGTAAAAA
>CAZIZB010000134.1:0-2635 GCA_964543635.1 uncultured Opitutales bacterium
GGGAAGCGATGATTACGAAATTTGGGACGGAAATGGACCCATGCCGACCGAAAATGTGCTCATAGAATACAATAGTAATGGCGGAATCGAGAAAGTCATTATTTTTAAAGATAATCCTTATGCTCCTGAACTGGCTTATGAAGAGGATGAATCAAAGCCAAGCTTTGGACGTATAGGCTTAAAATTGAATTTGCCAGAAGAGTTAATTAGGGATTGCGAAGATGCAAAATGGAAAATTAATGATGAAGCATTAAAGCAGGAACTGGAAACGGTCGTGGCTACTGAGCAAAGTTTTCTTGCTTGGTGTGATGAACAAGAAAAAGTTGATTATCCAAGTTATTGTTTGCGACGTAAGTACGCTTGTATAATAAAAAAGGCAAATGAAAAAGATTATCTTGTACCCGGTGATTTTTGTAAACGCGTAGATTTAGGATTGATATTAAGAGATATCCATGAAAAAGGCGTTACTTATTGTATGAGTGGTTTGTACGATCATACTCCTGTTGGAAAATATTTAAAGACATTAGAAACTGTAATAGAATATGAATTTGGTAGAGATCCTGCGGAGAATGAAAAAAATTCATCAAATGAAGAGGACAATTTGTTAGACTTTTGGTTTTGATTCATTCAAAACCAAAAGCATTTCTTTAAGTCATAATTTTATAATAATTATTTCATTTTTGCTTAATGTGTTGAATTTATCATTTAAATGATAATAATAATTTTGTGTTTTATTATTTTGCTCTTCTAGTTTCCAATATTTAGGCAATAAACGAATGGAGGATGATTTTGTTGCATAAATTCCAAAATTCCAAAATTCTTTTTCTACTTTTTTAATGAATTTACCACCCGAACAAACAACACTTTTATTTTCTAATAATAGTATTGTTTTTATGGCAACACCATTTGCATTGACTTCGTTTTGCAAATATGCATGCAAAGCTTCTCGTTGAGTAGTATTTCCCTCATAAAAATAATATTTTTCTGAAATGATTTGATCTTTATCCAATTCAAAAGATTGTATGTTTTTTCGTCCTAAATTAAATGCGTAGCAGTTTAACATATGTTCTACATAATTTTTTTGTAAAACAATGGACATTTTTTGCCAAAAATCAATCGAATGAACTGAATAATGTGACCAGGAAATAATAGAATCATTACCATAAAATTCTTGTAAAAAAGTTGTTTCACCAATAAAAACTTTTTTATCAGGATTTATTTCTCGTTGATTACCTAAAATAACTGTCATCTCATCGAGAGAATCATCATTTTTTCCATTTTGCCAAAAAATTTTGTATTGTGATTGCAAAACCTTATCACCTTTTTGCAGCCTTAATTTTCTTGTTAAGAAATTTTGGATAGGCAAAATTGTTTCAAATAATTCTAGAACATATTTTTTATCCTTTTTATAATTGATTAATAATTTTTGAAAAAAATCCCAAAAGGTTTTTAAAGATTTCTTTTCATTTTTATATTTATTAAATAGATATATTACTTTAAACAATGTATCTTCTTGAGTTAGATTATTCAACTTATTAACCAAATTTTGCACATTTTTTACTTTTAGCCACCGAAAGACTTTATCAATTCTTTCCAATTGATTCAATGCATGCAAAAATTCATGAGCCAATGTGATAAAAAATGGTAATTTCTGTTCACGCAGATGATAGTTCCAATTACTTGGATTATCAGGATCAACTAATTTTATCAAACAAGGTCTATAAAGCATATTTTCGTTGAGCAACTTCTTGAAACCTAAATTTGTTTCTTGGTGCAAATTATTTTTTACCACTTGCCAAAACGGAATTTTAAAATCTTCTGCAAACACCTTATTGAGAGCAATTTTAAACAGAAAGGTCTGATTTTCATAGTTTTTTAATTCAATATGAGTCCCCAAGCTATCCATTAGGGAAAAACAGAACTGGAAACCTAGCTCTGGGTGTTGATTTTCCCAGAATTGGAAAGCCTTCCAGAGGTTTTGGCCGCTGGGGAGCTTGAGTTGTTCTTCGACAAGAAGTCGGATGTTCGTTTCCAGATGCGTTCGTTTTTCTTCCGCGATGGTGTCGAAGTTGAAAAAGTGCGAAACTTCTTCCCAGTTAATCGTGTCCGCATGGACGTTTGTACTAAATGGACGGATGGCCATCCATGCCATAGCAAGTATCTTGCAAGGTGTGTTCATAAGTTGTCCTAGTTTTAAGATTAAGTTTAAAAGCTAAAGTATGAGTGTCTTAATGAATGTATTTTAAGATAAACAAAGGGGTTTTGGCCTTTCTTTCGGAGAAGAAAAGTTGTGTTCGTTTTCAAGGTCCAATATCCAAGGTCCGCAGATATCGTCTTTGTTTCGACCGCAGACGGGGCGACTCAAGGTCACCCTAGTTTTTAGTGTTTTTCGCACCTTTATTTTGAGTGTCATCACTATTTTAATTCTATTAAAATAAAAATTGCTTGTAAAGAATCTTTTTATGCCAGAACGTGATTATTTTATGCAAAAGAATTCCTTGACCATCTATTTTTGCCTTTCGTTGTTTTTTAAGTTTTCAACACTTAATAGCCTTTACATGCCTTTACGGAAAGGCTTTCAATAATTTATTAAGAATCTCTAAAGTACTCTATTTATTCGAACAAATTCGCTTGT
>CAZIZB010000135.1:0-2620 GCA_964543635.1 uncultured Opitutales bacterium
ATGTTGTGGTCATTTAACGAATAGTATAAGTTTCCTGAAGTTTAAAACAGTAAAAAAGTTCGAAAGATTTAATAATAGAAAGCTTTACTTTTTATAAAAAATAAAATATCTTCAATGTAATGAAGTTATTTTACAAAATAATATGATTACGAGAAACTTATTTGAGAAAATTGAGACGCGGTTATTTAAAGGGAAGGTTATTTTAATCTTTGGGACGAGGCGTGTTGGAAAAACAACACTTTTGAGGCAACTGATAGATGTACATCAAAATGCGGGGAGAAAATGTATTTATTTAAATTGTGATTTATTAAGTGTAAAGCAATCTTTAGAAACAACGAACGAACAATTACTCAAGCAGTATTTAGGAAATTTTGATTTGGTTTGTATAGATGAAGCGCAAAATGTTGCCAATATTGGCCAAACATTAAAAATCATACATGATCTTTTCCCGAAAATTCAAGTGATTGCAACCGGTTCTTCAAGCTTTGATTTGGCAAATAAAACAGGGGAACCCCTTGTTGGAAGAAGTCGAACGTTTCTTTTATATCCATTTGCATTAAATGAAATGACTGAAGAAAAAAATAATTTTTCGCTCCAGGCTAATTTAGATAATTTTCTAAGATTTGGGCTTTATCCTACACTCCAAAGCATGGATGAAGAAGAAGCGCGCGAAGAACTTGAAAACCTTGTTAGTGGGTATCTTTATAAAGATATTTTAGCCTTTGAAGCGATAAAGAATTCTCACATTTTGTTAAAATTATTACAGTGTTTAGCCTTACAACTGGGATCCGAAGTTTCTTTTAATGAACTCGCTAACACCTTAGGCATTAGCTTAAATACAGTAAAAAAGTATGTTGATCTTTTGGAAAAATGCTATGTTATTTTTACCTTAAATGCTTTTTCTAAAAATTTAAGAAATGAAATTAACGGCAATCGTACTCGCAAAATCTATTTTTATGATGTGGGTATTCGGAATGCACTTATCGGTAATTTTCAAAGACCTGAACTCCGTAATGATATAGGCGGCATTTGGGAAAATTTTTGTATTGTCGAACTTATGAAAAAAGCTCAAAAAGAAGGTAAATTTCCTCATCGGTATTTTTGGCGAACTTATCAAGGTCAAGAAATTGATTTTTTAGAAGAAATCGATGGGCAAATTTTTGCCTATGAGTTTAAATATAACGCTAATAAACAAGCTAAATTACCAAAAGCTTTTCAGGGTACGTATTCTGTTGCAAGGTATTCGGTCATTAATAAACAAAATTGTTTAGAGCATCTTTTGTAAGCTTGGGTTTTTTGAAGTTTAAAACTGTAAAATACTGTTAATAACTGTTATTAACCACAAAAAAACAAAAGAACAACTAGGTTTAATGCAGTTAATAACAGTAGAAAAAACGACAATAAAGTTAAAAAACCGACAATTGTTTTGTCATTTTTACTTGAAAATTGACAAGAGTGATGGCAGTATTAATGCATTATGTATGCAAGAGTTATCCAAAAACCGCAACGATCTTGTTTTTTATTTGGGGCAAGAGGAATGGGAAAAAGCTTCTGGTTAAGACAGACGTTTCCTGAAGCTTATTTTATTGATTTTTTAGATAGTGAAAGCGTACGACTTTATTTAGCAAAACCCGAACGTCTTGTGTCGGTAGTAGAAGGTGTTTTAAAAACAACGGCGACACAAACAATTATTATCGATGAAGTTCAAAAAGTTCCACAAATTCTCGATAGTATCCATTTGTTGATGAATCGTTATCCGGATTTAACATTTATTTTGACAGGATCGAGTGCACGTAAACTCAAAAAAGAACACAATCTAAATTTGTTAGGTGGACGTGCGTCTTTTAAAACAATGCATCCCTTTATGGCATCGGAATTAGATAAAAATTTCGTTTTTGAAAAAGCATTGCAACAAGGACTTATTCCGCTTATTTGGCAAAGTAAAAATCCGAAAGATGCCTTAAATGCCTACATTCATTTATATTTACAAGAGGAGATAAAAGCAGAAGGTCTTGTGAGGAATTTATCTAATTTTTCACGTTTTTTAGAATCTGTGTCGTTTTCACACGGTTCAATTTTAAATACCACAAACATTGCTCAAGATTGCCAAGTTAAACGAACAACCGTAAGCGGTTATTTAGAAATTTTACAAGATATGTTGTTGGCTTATACGGTTCCTGTTTTTAAAGAACGATGTGATCGAAAAACTTTTTTGCAATCTAAATTTTACCTTGTTGATACCGGCATTTACAGAGCGTTGCGACCAATCGATGTCTTGGAAAATCCTGGTGAAATAGAGGGGGCAGCTTTAGAAGGTCTTGTTGGCCAACATTTACGTGCTTGGTGTGATTATTCCAGTGAAGCAAAGCTTTATTATTGGCGAACTTATGCGGGACAGGAAGTTGATTTTGTAATTTATGGTCCTTCTACTTTTGTAGGAATTGAAGTAAAAAATACCAGCAGTATAAAAAGGCAAGATTTACGAGGTTTGAAAGCTTTTAGCCAACTTTACCCAGAAGCTAAATTGTTGCTGTTATATCGCGGTACAGAAACTCTTGTTGAAGATTCCATTCTCTGTATGCCTTGTGAAACTTTTTTAAAGCATTTACAGGTCGGAAGA
>CAZIZB010000136.1:0-2598 GCA_964543635.1 uncultured Opitutales bacterium
CTTTTAAGGGTAATCAGAGTTAAGTCATCTTTTAAGCTTTGTTTTTGCCTAAATGTATGAACTTCACGAATAATATTTTCGTTAATTGCTTGTGGGGATTCGTTTTTATAGTGGATTAAAAATTTTCCTACATTATTACTTGAAAATTCAACATCATCCCTATTATCTGCTTCCGACAAGCCATCTGTATAAAAAAGGCAAACATCATTTACATCAAAGGGATGAACTTCATCCTTAATTACCTGATTAAAAATAGCTTCTGGCATCATTCCTAAAGCCATTCCTGGTGACTCTAACTGAACCAATTGATCGTTATGAATTAAAAAAGGATATTCATGACCTGCTCTTGCAAATTCTATACAATTTTTCTGTGTGTCTACAATTGCATAAATCATCGTAATAAACATATTTTTCGGAATATGTTGATACAATGCAGTATTCAATTTTTTTAGAATAGAGGAAGGTGTCGCGTCCGTATGAACATAATGTTTCAAGTGTGTAAGGCAAGTCGCCATGAGCAATGAAGCTGATACCCCTTTCCCTGAAACATCTCCAATAACAATAGACGTTCGATATTCATCTAACGGTATGATGTCATAAAGATCACCACCCACCTTTTGTGAAGCATTATAATTAACACTTAATTCCAGACCTTTTATTGCCAATTCTTCCGTTTTTGGCAACAACACCGATTGTACTTGTTCCGCCAAGCTAAGATCAAAATCTAACTTTCGTTTCTTTAACAATTCACTTAATTGCCGTACGCTATTCAATACAATACCCACCTGCTCACAAACGGATTCGAACAAACGACAACGTTCTTCTGAAAAACCATTAGGATTCAAGGAATTAGCAATGGCCAAAACTCCAAAAAGCTCTTTCCTAAAGGTAATGGGATAGATGAGTAAAGCACGTATTTTTAAAGCAGGATCGTTGTTTTTAGGCAGGTTAACCAAATCTTTTCCATAAAGAGAAATAGGAGTCAAATCTCTTGCTACACCTCCAATAAAGGATTCCCCATAATCAAAGCATTCTCCGTGCATAGCAAGAGAAAGCATTTTGGATCGTTCTAATTTTCTAGGCAATTTTGTTTTTAAGAGAGGGAACAAACCTTCGCTTGCACAGGCTACCAATTCCTTTGTGTCTGAATTAAATTTAAAAAAACAAGCCGATACACCTTCAATTGTAGTCAAGCCTCCATGTACAATCTGTTTGTAAATATCGTTAGCAGATAAACCTTGGGCAATGCTTTCAAACATGGAATGCAAAAAATCTAAAATTACCCTTTTTTCTTTAATAACTTGCGAGGTTAGGATTTCCTGCTTTGCGTGTTCCGATCGTGCCGTTAAATAAAATGCCAACAACAAACTACTTCCAAAAAAAATTCCTAATAAAAAGTAAAGCATTAAGTATTTTTTTCTTGTTCTAAAAAATGTACGACGTCTTGAAATCTAATTTTATTGCGTGCATTTAACTCCATTAAAAATTTGTGAGCTTCTAAAATCAAATCCGGACTCAAAGTAGAATTTTTGTTTTCCAAAAAGCACGTTTCTACGTCCTTATCGTTTATTTCAAAATCGTTAACAATTTGAGCTAATTGGTCCAAACCTAATAAACGTACGCTTTCAAGTTGTCGTTCTCGCAAACCGCAAAATAAGCAAACCCCATTGTCTTTTTTTAATTTCAACAACAAGCCTGCAAGGATCCCTAAACATGTACTATCAATACCTGTACATTCTTGAAACAAAACACAATACTTCTTAAAATTATAGCAAAGTGTTTGCTCTAAAAATGCATTTAATAGCGGTGCATTTAAATAATCAGCCTTTCCCTTTATTTGAATAATAATGGAATCAAAGGTCTGGCAAACATTAAAAACCGCTTGTGTATTATCTACTTCCATTAAAACAACTTAATTTTATTAAACCTTTTTTAAAATGCAAGTCATAAGTTTAAACAAAAGAAAGTTTGTGTAATAAACCTATAAATAAGACTTAAATTTGCCAATTATATTTTAATAATACCGATTCCAATAGTTTGTATCTTTTCCTGTTTTAGGACTTTCTACCATAGAAAAATTCAAATAGGTATAATTTTTATTACTTTTTTTGGTAACATCATTAACTAAATCTTCTCCATAACGCTGAGATACCTTTTCTGTAAAAAAGTCTCTATTTTTTTCTCCTTCAGAATTTTTTCCTTGTCCACTAAAAAGCAAAACCCACTCTGCACTATGATAGCCTTCATCTGACCAACAATCCCAATCGTAAGTATAGCCTTTCCAGGGTTTTATTGCAAAGTTATAATAATTTTTATTTTCGGTTTTCTTACCAAAGAAATTGGCTTGAAAAGCCCAATCGGATTCTACAGGAAAAAGTCCAGGGTTTCCGTCTTGAGGAATTTCATTCATAACGAGGTAGTAAGATCGCGTTGATTGCAACAAAGAATCTAAATCGTCTAGAGATTTGTTGAGGTGAATGTCATCAAAGCATTTCTTAAATTGAGGCACTGCCACTGTCGTAACAATTACTAAAAGCCCGATTACAACAAGCATTTCCAGTAGGGTAAAACCCGTTTCTTTCGTTCGATTTCGCATGT
>CAZIZB010000137.1:0-2598 GCA_964543635.1 uncultured Opitutales bacterium
ATTGAAAAAGCAAAATTTTACCTATTGGGAGCCGATAGATAAGTTAAGTTCTAGTATGTTGGATTTAGCAAATTTTAATTTAAATATTACAGTAGAAAAAATTGTTGAGATAATTAAGTCTATAGATTTTTCTCGATTAGAATTTAAAGCATCGGATGCTAATGATGAAGACAGTATATATAAGGATACGTTAAAAAAGCTAAAAGAGCTATTACCAATTCATCAAATTTATGTTTTGGATGGAAATGAAACGAAACATTTTATAAAGTTTTTAGATGGTAATTATGTCAAAAAAATTACGAAGCTTGATACTAGGTATTTTAAGAATGGTTTTGTTTTTTTACACACAACAGGAAAAGATGATATTATCAGATGGTTTTATTTAAATCAGCCAAATAAAGCAATGTATTTATTAAGTGAACTGTCAAAGCCTTAAATTGGTATTTATTTCTAAATGGGAGAACTGGAGCTAAAGAAACTGCCCCATACATATACGCTATGGGGCTTGTAAATAACGAAGTTTGCGGTGTTTTAATTTTCTTCGGAAGAAGACGATTTGGATTTTTCGATTTCTTGTTTCCAAAAAGCTACCGCTTCTTCATTTTCACTAGAAGTTTCATCATCTAATGTATCTATAACATCTTCAATTTCTGCAACCTCTAAACACTCAATAAGTAAATTTTTAAATTCACGGTTTTTTAAGTTAGAAATTGTTTTTAAATAATTAAATTTGTTTTTACTACACATGGTTGAAGCTAAAACTTCTTGCGTAACATCAAGTAACAAATCTTGTGATTTATTAAAATCTAATTTTTGACCATTCCAAGCTTTTTCTACTTGGTTTAATTGTGTAGTCATTCCTTTGTATCCTAAATCTTTAGCAATTGCTTTTGGGGTTTTGCCATGACAATCTTTCATGTTTAAATCAGCACCATTTTCAATGAGCAATAAAACAGTATCTGTTAAATCATTTTTTACAACTTCATGGAGAGGGTAACTTCCATTATATCCCTTATTAACCTTTGGATTGAATTGCATAAACCAACGTATAATAAAGGATTGTCCTTTTTTGCACGCCAAATAGAATGGTGTCATTTCAATGCCATCAACACATAGTAATGCATTTGCATTTTCTTTATTAATAAGTGTTTTTAAGACTTTTAAGTTTCCTCTTTTTATGCTTTCTATGATAAGATCTTGGTTGTCTGCGTTTGCTATTGACAACAATCCTGTACACGTTAAAATGAACCCATATAAGACTTTATTGAACAATTTCATAAGTTATCCTTTGTTTTGTGAATAAAACTCAAAAAGAATAATTTATGTTTTTGCAAGACAAAAACAAATGTTTTTTTGATGTCGCTTCAATTTTGTTCAATGGTAACAAGTTTTTGTATATCTTTATCTAAACTTGATATATTAAAATTTGGACAATTTTTGATAATAATAGTACTTAAGCTTGGCGTTTGTTCTTTATTGAAGTCTAATTGTTTGAATTTTTTACATTGTTCGATATGTATTTTTTTTAAGTTTTTTAAATTGCTTATTTTTAATGTTTCTAAATTCTTTATCTTTTTAAGGATTAATTCTTGAAGGTTTTCAAAAATATTTAAATTTTCTAGCAATTTAGTATTACTATTATGGTGAGTATAAATACCTATTTTTTTAACATAGCTTCTACAATTATCTTCTTGGTCGATGTTTTCTAGAAT
This sequence comes from uncultured Opitutales bacterium, assembly GCA_964543635.1. Classification (GTDB taxonomy): domain Bacteria; phylum Verrucomicrobiota; class Verrucomicrobiia; order Opitutales; family UBA9783; genus JBKSMP01. The sequence goes on from CAZIZB010000137.1 coordinate 1,713, forward strand.
TTGTTTTGTTTCTGGGCTGTTTAAATCAAGGGCATTTGTTTCATTTTCAAATATTTCTATTTTTTTGAATAAATAGGACGTTAAATATTCTTTAATAGCTTGAAAAAAAGTTTCGTCTTCTTTTATTTTTTCAAGGAACTTTCGAATAGGTTCAGGCTCTCTTTCGCCAGGATCTAACATTGAAGGACCATGAAAAGACCAATAAAATGGGTATTGATCTTTCTGATCCATGAATTTTTCTTTATCTATCAATAGTAGTAATGATTCTGGATATGGAGCATTAAAACTGAACTTTTTATCTTCAAAAGGTTTTGGAGTAAGTAAAGTAAGTAAACCATGTCCCTTGAGCATCTCAAATTTAAATTTATACGCAAGTTCATTTATGGTTTTTGTACCTTCAATGGCTATATCCCCATAAAGATCGCATTCATCTTTATTGTTATTATCATCATCATAAAATGTTAAATTTACTTTTTTTATGGTAACTGTCTGGATTTTAAATAATTCTTTAAACTTTTTAACCAACATGCTTTTAACAGATGTTTCCTTTTTAGGATATTGATTAATAAGACCATATCGAGTAGTAGTGTCGTTTTCATCAGAAATGCTTTTTGTACCAGTTTGTATTGGATCTTTTTTTAATAAGTAAGCTAAAACATTGTAGAGATTTATAACCCCCGCCTTAATTTCGTTCGAAGCTACGTTTTCATTTTCTGTTTTATTATAAGGTGTAAGCTCATTTGCGTTAATTGATTTTCCATCATCTTTTACCTTATAAATTACTTCTGGTATGTGTGTCATAATCTTGTTCCATTCTGTTCTTAATTCTATGGAACCATTATTGGCTAGATCGCGAGTAGGTTGAAGATTTTTATAAAAATTGCTG
>CAZIZB010000138.1:0-2584 GCA_964543635.1 uncultured Opitutales bacterium
ATTATAATATTCCCTTGTTTCTTTTTGCATTGTTATCGATTGTTTTTGATTGGGTTTAATTTGGAAAAACTAATTTTGGGATAAATCTAGGTATTGTTTTTGTTAAATTGTGTTGACATTTAATAATTAGAACATCACTTTCTTTTCATGCATAAAATTTATAGTATCATTAGGTGTTTTGTTTTTATTGCTTTTTCATTAAATAGGTTGAGTGCGGATCTTATTTTGAATGAGAAAAACATACAAACAATAGAGGATTTAAGTAAAAAAGATAGTTTTCAAGGGGAAGATATTGAAAAATGTTTTTCTTTGTTTGATTTAAAAGATGGTAAAATGCGTTATTCTCAAACAGCAAAGGAGATAAAACAGATTTTAGAAAGAGGAAAAACAGATGCTTTAGGGTATGAAATTTTAGCAAATCTTCAAAAAGTTTTGGCTAAGTTTTTAGTGTATGATATACAACATCTTAGTATTCAACCAGTAGATGTGGATTTTGCTGAAAGCTGTTTTCAAGCTTTTAATAAAGTTTTAGAGAATCAAGCCAAGATTTTGGTTAGAAATACATTTTATAAGAAAAAAGAGGATTTTTTTAAAACTTTTATAAAAAACAATAGGGTTGAAATTATAAATTTAAGTAAAAAAGAAGAATTTAATGAAAATTTAGCAAAGCAGTGCTTTAGATTGTTTATAAATGAGGATGTAGATGATTTTATAGGTGATCAAGTTTACAAAAACTGTATAAATGTACTTACTCATTTGATAGTGGTAGAAAGTTTTGATGGTTCGTCTGATGTTTTACTTCCGTTGCAAAAGATTTTAAAAAATGTATTGGTTTTTTACATGGAACAATTTGATGAACTTTCTATGAAAAGTTTTTGTTATAAGTTTAAAGAGCTTTTGCAAGGATTGTTGATTCTTTTACCAGAGGATTATAGAACTGAGCTAAAGGGCTATTTTTATAAATTGTTAAAGGATTCGCAACGTATTGCATTAACATCAAAGGATGAAGTTGATTCTTTTGATAAGTTAGATGAACATATATACAAAAGCAAGGGAGATAGTGTTTTTTCTTTACAACATTTTGGGGGCGTAAAAGAAAATTTAAAGCTTTTACGATCTGCATCTGTTTATTTAGATCGGTTTTTGGCCTTAAAAGATGGTCCGTTAAATCGTTTTGTTTTCTTTTCTGCAGAAAAAGGAGAAGGTAAGGTGGTTATTCCAGAGATATATTGTTTTTTGTCCTTGGAAAGTAAGAATGTTGATTTAACAGCTTTTTCTATATGTCTTTATAATAAGAAATCAATTTTTTCAGATAATAAAAAGTGTGAGGAGGTTCTTTTATATCCGCAAGTGGAAGATAATAAATTTCGCTTGTTGGAAGAAATTAAGGTATCTATGCTGGAAAGAGTAGATGCTTCTCGTATTTTAAGCAGTAAAGCGTTGGAGCCTTCTTTTAATACGTTAATAAATGAAGATTTGTTTCAAGCAAAGAAGCCGCAATTTCTTGAAGTCAATAAAGAAGATGAAAAATCAATAGCTTTGAATCTTAGTCCGCGTAGTGTAAAAAATATGTTTTATGGGTTGTTGTGGAAATCTTGTTTGCAAGAAAAGCATGCAGAGGTACAGCACGTTTTGACAAATTATTCTTTAGGGAAGTCTGGGATAGGAGATAAGTTTCTTTGTATCAAGGATTCGATCAGTCCAGAAAAGCAAAAGCAACAATTAGAAATTAGAGTGCATGTTTTTGCCACCGATGAGCTTTTGTTTAAAGCACTTCAGAATTTTGTGTCCCAGCAGGAACGTCAATTTCCAGAGCCGATGTTTTTGGATTACAATGAGAAGAAAGAATGTTTTGAATTGTTGGACGTAGATCATTTTCAGAGGAAAAAGAAGGCGATTTACGGTAAATTGGATGAAAGGTATATGCTTTTAAAGCAAAGATCGAAAAATATTGTTAATCGGGAAAAAATAGACGAACTGATGGATGTGTTGCTGAAGCAGCGGGAGTCGGATGCCGAGGAGCTGGATATGGATGTGGTTCGAGGGGTAGAGCTTTTGTTGGAAGAGGAAAACGAAAGATTAGAGGCAGAACAAAAACGTCAAGCTGAGCTTAGACGACAGCAAGAAGAGGAAGATCGTAAACGTCGTGAAGAAGAACAGCGATTAGAACGTGAACGTAAAGAAAAGGAGGAGCTCCGTCGTCAACAGGAAGAAGTGGAACGGATAAGAAAAGCTGAGGAAGAGCGTAAGCGCAGAGAAGAAGAACAGCGGAAGTTAGCGGAACAGCAGCGCCTGGAGAGAGAACGTCTCGAACGTGAAGAAGCGGAACGTAGACGTATTGCAGCAGAGGAGCAAAGACGCCGTGAGGAAGAAGCAAGAAAGCCTAAGGGGGTTACTGGTCAGCAGATAGTGGATTATGCAGTACAGCATAGTACTCCTAAAAAAGCTGCTATTGCGAAACGGTTGGTAAGAATAAATAAAATTACACCAAGTCAATTTTATACGAATCGCAATCAAGTGCCTCTAAAATTACAACCTGATTTTGATGCACTTATGTCTGAGCAAAATTAATCCAAAAAAAGAT
>CAZIZB010000139.1:0-2568 GCA_964543635.1 uncultured Opitutales bacterium
TGCCAGAAGTTATTGAAAGTGAAGATGAAGAACCAGTGGGTATTAAACTTAATCTTCCTCGAGAACTGATTAACGATTGTAAAGATAATTTTTGGGCGTTGCAAGAAAATGAAGTAAAAGATGAATTGGATACTATTTTGACTTCTCAGGAAAGTTTCGATGAATGGTGTAAAGAGCAAGGTGAAATAAATAACAGCAATCCGGTTGAATTAAGAAAAACTTTATGTAAATATGCATATATTTTGTTGCATATAAATGAAAGGGACTATATCCTAGATGGTGATTTTTGCAAAAGAATAGAATTAGATAGAATTCTTGGAAGTATTCATTTAAAAGGAGCTACACCTTGTTGTTGCTGTTCTCGTACAGAATTAGAGACTTACGTAGAGTGTTTAACTTGTATTCTTGAATATGGGTTTTAAACTAAAATTATTTGATTGTTTAGTGAAAAATTTTCAATAAATTGAGTTAATTTTTTTCATTGAATTTTTTATTGGTTCTTATGTTGAGGGTATTTATATTGTATATTTTTTTTATTTCTCAATTTGTTTTTTCAGGAGTAAATTGGGAAAATGTTAAAGATTTTTTTGATTTTTCAACCATATCGGAAGAAAAAAAGCAAGAATGTTTGAAGAATAATATACAAAAATTGGTAGCATTGCAGTTAACGCTAAAAAATGGACAAAATTTATGGGATGCATTTTTACATTTGTATGAAAATTGTAAAGAAACATTTTCATTTAAATTTGTATTTGACGTAAATACAGAATTTGGAGCAAATGTGGCTCTAAAAAATTACGATTCTGATAAAAAAGTTTTTTATTTTAACGTAAGTTGCAATAAATACTTTTTCGAAGAAAATCTTCCTGACTCTGAGGAAGAAATTCTTAAAAAAGATATGATTTATCGGCCTTGTTTAATAAAACTTAATGATTTCTACCATTTAAGAGAACAAGAGCTTCCTTTTTTTATTACGCTTGCTCATGAGTTTTTGCATGTGTTAAATCAGTTGGAACGTATTCAGAAGATAAAAACTGAAAAAAAAGAAGAATATGAGGGATTAATAAAGTTATCTCTAGCAGATAACAAGCTTTATAATGCTCTTGACTCAATATTGACGATACAAAATTTTTTAAGAAATAAATTAAACCTTTCTGAGACTGATTTATGCCTTAAAGAGGAGTATAAAAAATTATGGCAGAATGGAACCAATGATGACTCACTAGATGAAATGATAGTAATATTGGGTGGTTTTAGAGAAATTAGTGATAAAACATCAGTATTGATAGGTGAAACTACTTTTTTAAGAGAATATTTCAAAAATGATAAAATTATTTCTTGGTCGCATTCTAGTGCGCATTCAAGTAAGTTTTGGAAAGATGGTATTATTTTATTGAAAAAAAATTATATAGAAGTAATGCAAAAAACATTCTCTGTCATTGAAAATGTTGAAGATTTTACAATTTCAGAAGAAATAGAAACCAAACAACAGATCATTTTAAATATCGGATTTGGGCTTACACAATTTAGTAATTTCTTTAATTTTTTGCGTGAAGAAGCTTTGAATATAAGGGGAAATTGTGTAATAAAGATAAATCTTGATATTAATTTAAAAGCTACAGGTTTCAAAAAACAATCAGAATATTGGCAATTTGCAGTTTATCCACAACTAAAGAAAAAAAATATAAAAATTTTGCCTTTATTTTCTAAATTAAAATTTGATGATTTTCCAAAATTTGCTCAAGTAAATTTTAATTTATTAGATTATGATATTGTCGATGTTCCAGCCGATGGGAATTGTGCATTTACTTCCGTAAAAGTGGCACAAGGAGATAAAGAGTTTATAGGGGAAAAACAATCCATACAGAACTTATCAAAAAGCCAGCAAGAATTAATTAAAAAATTACGAAATGATACCGCAAAAGAAATGGAAAAAATAGTAACCGATCGTCCAAATTTTATTGAAATGCTTCGCCAGCCTGGATTTTGGAATAACGGTATTGAAGGTGGAGTAGGAATAGAAGTATTAAGTTTTGTTGCACAGATTATTGGACAACCAATCCTCGTTTTAACACAAGAACCAAATGGAAATTATCGTTATTGGATTTCGGAAATAAGGGAAAATTCCTGGAATTTTCTGGGCATAAAAGAAAACAATATAAACAAACTTTTAAACGAAATTCCTAATGCTATAAAATTATTTCATAATGGGGTACACTTTCAAGCTATTGTTAAAAAAGGTTTTTTGCCAGCTACTAATACTCCTAAAGGAACACCATCATTACCACAAGCCATTCCTCCTATTCCTAATTCTGAGTAATAAAGCTATTGTTTAGTTATTACTTAGGTTTTAATCTGGTAGTTTAAATCATTCAAAGAGATTATGCGGCACTCTAGAGCTAATAAATTTGAGCATAAAAATGGTTGTTTTTTTGACGATGCACTCAAATGTTTGCTCAGGAAACAACTCAAGAATCCACAACCTTGTTATCTATTAAGCAGCGATAAGCCTTTTTCGGTGTAATCGCCATTAGGGGTGACGTAGTTGTATAAGCAGGTGTAGCCGAT
>CAZIZB010000140.1:0-2560 GCA_964543635.1 uncultured Opitutales bacterium
TTCTAAATGCTTGCGCCAAAGGCATGCCAAAGCCCATTTTGGGGCGATCCCATAAAGCTTGTGGCACATAGCGATTGAGGATTTTTTTAAGTAAATACTTTTTTGTTTTCTTGAAGAATTTTTTCGACAAAGGAATTTGCCAAGAAAAATTAACTAGATCGTAATCTAGAAACGGAGCACGTGTTTCAAGCGAAACGGCCATACTTGCACGATCGACTTTACATAAAACGTCATCATGTAAAAACGTGCGCATATCACAATACATGACGCTCAGCATCATTTTTTAATTGCGGATGAGGTTTAAACCAAGTTTCATTTAAATTCACAGTTTGCTGACCATAAGAAACGCTATTGATATATGTTTCTAAAAAATTACCACCCGATAAAGCTCGACTGGCTTTTTGAAGCTTATTGCCTAGTACAGGAAGCTTTTCTGAAGGGAAATAAGTACAAACTTTTTGAAACGCTTTTGTAGCTAATTTAGGAGCTAATTTCCCTGCTTGATAGAGTAATGGAACCCATTTATGTCGATGATAACCTGCAAATAATTCATCCCCACCATCACCGCCAATAGCCACTGTTACATGTTTTCGAAATAATTTTGAAACTAAAAAAGTCGATAAAGCAGAAGCATCACCAAAGGGTTCGTCGTAAATCGAAGTTAATAAATCAACACCTTCTAAAATGGCATCATCCGTTACATAAAGTGTGGTATGGTCTGTTTTTAAATGCTTCGCAATAGCCTCTGCATAGCTTAATTCGTCCCAAGGACTATCTTTAAATCCAACCGTAAAGGTTTTTACAGGTTTTGTGCTTTGCGATTGCATTAAGGCAACCATAAGCGAGGAATCGATACCTCCTGATAAAAAAGCTCCAACAGAAACATCCGCCACCATACGCTCTTGCACCGATTTTTGCAGCTTTTCATCCAATGCTTGAACAAGTTCTTCTTCAGAAAGATCCAATAAGGTACGATTAGTAATTTCTTGCTCCAAATCGTAATAACACCGATCTTCCAACTTTGTATCTTTCAGAACTAAGAAATGTCCAGGAAATAATTTTTTAGCCGATTTGTAAATGCTATAAGGACATGGAATATAATTTAAGTGCAAGTAACAATTTAAAGCTTCTTCATCTATTTCTCGATTAAAATCTGGTAAAGTACATAAAGCCTTTAATTCAGATCCAAAAGCAAAGCGATGGTCATCGTATGCATAATAAAGCGGTTTTTCACCAAAACGATCTCGGGCTATTGTTAATACTCGCTCTTGTGTATCATAAAAAGCAAACGCAAACATTCCGTTTAATCGACGCAAAGTTTTCTCTACTCCCCAATGAATACAGGCTTTCAATAAAACCTCTGTATCATTGCGAGCTTCAAAGCAACAACCGTCTTCTGCTAATTGCTTTGCTAAAGTCTTGTAGTTATAAATTTCTCCATTAAAAACCAACACATAACGTTTATCCGAAGAAAGCATCGGTTGATGGCCATGCGGACTTAAGTCGATAATCGCCAAACGACTTTGCCCCAAAGCAATTTGATCTTCAGTCCATACACCGTGATCATCAGGCCCACGATGCCTTAAAGCCACAATCATTCGCTCTACATCTTTTAGAACGTTTCGATTCTCAAAATCCCTAAAGCGCCATAAACCCGCTATACCACACATGTAAACTAATGTTGGACTAATTCAAAATTCTCACATTCTACCATTTTTTGCAAGCCCTCTTTTAGAGAAACTTGCGGCTGCCAATTTAGAAGTTGTTTTGCTTTTTGTGTATTGGCACAGGTATGCATCATATCGGATGCATTAAATGGGTGATGTTGTATAATGGCTTTTTTGCCTAACAAATCTTCCAAAATACCAATCATCTCATTGATCGTATGGCGCTCCTCATTGCCTAAATTGATAACCTCAAAACCTAATTGCTTTTGAGAAAGAATGATACCTCGAGCAATATCATCCACAAACGTAAAATCACGTGACTGTGTGCCGTCTCCATTTAGAGGCAAAGGTCTACCTTCTGCGATACAACGCATAAACTTATCGGGACTCATATCCGGACGCCCTTTGGGGCCATAAACCGTAAAACAACGCAAAATAGACACATCGATCCCATATAAATGATGATAAGTATAACAAAGTACTTCTGCAGCTTTTTCTTTAGAGTTCCTGCAAAAGTCGGGAACAAGGATAAAATGGAGGTGTAGTGGGGAATTTTGGAAAAGTCAAAATCAGATTTTTCCTGGAATTTACTGACTTTTTAAAAATTGTCCAAAAACAATTTCCCATAAAAATTTTTACACTTTGGACTTTTGCAGGAGGTCTATTAGAAAATGCTAGCTTCACATCTCTTCTTGCTTTTCTCAACCTTTTACTTCCCGTGTTGCACTTCAAAGTTGAACTTGCATTATTCTGTTAATAACACTTGACAAGCATTGAGAATCTTATTTCACTGAAAGCATATGAAGAATACATCTATAGGTGGCTTTGGTTTGGCCGTAGTATTGTTGTTAGGTGGTTGTCAATCAACACCCGTTGGTCCTCGTGCATTGAGA
>CAZIZB010000141.1:0-2556 GCA_964543635.1 uncultured Opitutales bacterium
AATCTTCACCCAAAAGAAATTAACGCCTTTTAAGCTGCGATATTTATAAGGAAATAATTCGGTTAGTAAGCGCGTTCCAAGGCCATTGATAGCGCCTTTTGCAGGATGAAATGAAAGGGTTTTGTCCCAGAATAGTAGCGATAGTTGTTGGTTTTGATAATGTGCTTGTAGGCCAAAAGAATTTTTTTTGTGTTGGGTGTATTTTAATAAATTCGTAAAATATTCTTCAGTATATAGCTGTAAATAAAAACGAGTTACTTCTGGGAGTTGCCAACGAGCTATGAGAAAATCGCAACAGACTTGGATTTCAGGGTAAGAATTGATGACGAAGCGAAATTTCATAAAATAGGATTGTATTTTAGAAAAAAAACTTCAGTCTGTCAAAATAAACATGTCAAAGCTTTCAGAACAAATTTTAATGTTGTGTGATGCCAAAGGTGGTTTAAAGACGTCTTTAGGAAAATTACAGGAGCAATTAACGACGCAAGGGATTGGCTTTTGGATTATTTTAATTGCTTTGCCAAGTGCGTTGCCGGTACCTGCTCCAGGATATAGTACCCCCTTAGGACTCTTGTTGTGTTGGATTGGATACTTGCTTTTTAGAGGTGAAAAACAGATTCAACTTCCTGAAAAATGGGAACAAAAAGAATTTTTGTTATCGCCTAAAATCATCCGTTGTGGTGTTAAAATGCTACAAATTTTAGAATTTTTCACACGTGTAGAACGTTGCCAAAAGCTGCTTTGGATCTTTAATTACCGCATTATTGGATTAAATATTATGGTGTTGTCACTTATTATGGCGATGCCGATCCCTTTGACCAATACGCTCCCTGCGGGCATTATTTTGCTGTTTGGTTTGGGATTATTGGAGAATGACGGATTGGTACTCTTATGTTCGCAAATCATTTCCATCATAGCTGTTAGTCTTTACGGACTTGCAGCCTTCTGGATTTGTTCTTTCGGATTGGAAAGTTTTCAAGCCTTATTTCAATGATCGGACAAGCATTGTTAGATTGTTTTTTCCCAAGGTTTTGCATCGCTTGTCAACAGCCGATTTTTAAGAAAAGTCCGATGTATTTATGTGAAGATTGTTTTCAAAAAATCGTTTTTAATCATGGAGGTTGTTGCTATCATTGTGGGCGAGCCATGGGGACTGAGCGAGACAGTATTTGCATGAATTGTGCCGAATTAAAACCCTACTTCAAGGAAGGGATTTCGTTATTTGCTTATAATTCGATCGAACGTTCTTTTATACATGCACTCAAATATCATTACGGGAGTTATTTGAAAAAGGACTTATATTTGTTGTTAGAACACGAATTAGAACGTTTGAAAGCCTTAAAAAACGCTACTTTTGTACCCGTCCCTTTGCATTTTTTGCGCAAATGGAAGCGTGGCTATAATCAAAGTGAATGGATTGCAAAGGCCTTGCAAAGATATTGTGGAGGGGAAATTTTGTTGTTATTGAAGCGAAAAATAAATACACTTTCACAAACAAGCTTGACTCGGAGCGAAAGAAAGAAGAATGTAGAAAATGCCTTTACGTTGGCAAAAAAGACAATCGATCCTGAAAAAACGTACGTTTTGGTGGATGATGTGTTTACAACGGGTGCTACTTTAAATGCATGTGCAAAGGTTTTGCATGAGAAGGGTGCTCAAAATATACGGGTCTTTACGTTAGCGCATGGCTAAAGTTTGAAAAGGAAAAATTATGTCTTGGTTCAGTAAACCTAAATATTCAACTGTAACCGTTCGCAAGAACGATATCCCAAAAGATGTTTGGACAAAATGTCCTATTTCGGGTGAAATCGTTTACAATAAGGCTTTACAAGAGAATTGGATGGTGGTCCCGCAAAGTGGCTATCACTTTCCATTGTCGGCGCCAGAACGCATTCGTTTACTCATTGACGAAGGGACGTTTGAAGAAAAAGACACAAACTTGAACTCTTTAGATCCGTTAAAGTTTGAAGGAATTGAGTCATATCCAACAAAATTAAAGAAATACCAGGAAAAAACGCAATTAACGGATGCTGTTGTGAGCGGATTGGGGCAATTAAATGGCCGTAAGGTTTCAATTGCGGTGATGGATTTTAGCTTTTTGGGAGCAAGTATGGGGTCCGTTGTTGGCGAAAAAATTACGCGCTGTATTGAGCGAGGAATGGAGCAAAATTGTCCGGTAATTATTGTGTCGGCTTCCGGAGGTGCTCGTATGTATGAAGGCATTTTAAGTTTGATGCAGATGGCAAAAACAAGTGCTGCATTGGCGTATTTGAGCCAAAAAGGGCTTCCTTTCATTTCTGTTTTAACGAATCCGACGATGGCAGGTGTTATGGCAAGCTTTGCGTCTTTAGGCGATATTATTTTAGCTGAACCGAAGGCGCTTATTGGATTTGCGGGTCCTCGTGTTATTAAAGATACAACACAACAAGACCTTCCAGAAGGTTTCCAAACGTCCGAATTTTTATTAGAGCACGGATTCTTAGACCAAATCGTTTCACGCTTAGAAATGAAGGAACGTCTGGCCTATTTTATCGATATTTTTGCAAATAAACGTAA
>CAZIZB010000142.1:0-2548 GCA_964543635.1 uncultured Opitutales bacterium
AAACGAGCGATGTTTTTACCAAACGAAGCCAAATGGCTCAAATGCCGATAAAATAGCGTTTCGAATGGTTTCGGATTTTTTGTTAGGAATAATCCAAATTGAATAACTCGAACACCTTTTTCCAGCTTCTTTCAATAATCCGAGGTTTCTTCGAATCCTTTCGACACTTGTCGGCTAGCTTCTGCGCTCGCTCATGCTCGTAACTTCGGGCACCCTCGCTGTAATTCCGCTTCAATTCTCGTCCTATCGTACTTCGGCTTCGCCCAAGCTCCTCCGCTATCTTTTTTATCTGAACTTCTGGCTTGTGTTAATTCCTCGATCATTTTACGTTCTTCTTTTGAGATGTGTTTGTATTGCATTTTCATCTTTTTCGTTATCAGAAAATGTTAGCTTCACATCTCTTCTTACTTTTCGCAGCCTTTTACCTCGCGTGTTGCTCTTCAGACTTGAATTTAAAATAAAATTAATCAAAAGCTGGACATTTTATTAAAATCTAACTAATAAAAAGTCATGCACGTAGTTGATATCTTAATTATTGCAGCATTTCTTATAATAACGCTGTACATAGGTTTTGCTTCTGGTAAAAAAATAAAAACCTTCAGTGATTATGCCATTGGAAACAGAAAGTTTTCCGATTTTGCTATTTTTTGTACACTAGCTGCAACAGCAATTGGGGGAAGTACATTGATGGGTGGAGTTGGAAATGCTTGTAAAATTGGTATAACACAACTTTTAGCCTTGCTTGGTATGCTTATTAATTTTCTTGTTATAGGTACTTTTTTAACAAAACGCTTAAGTGTTTATTATGGCAGTTATTCTTTAGGGGATATATTTTATAAATCTCATGGAATAACCGGTAAAGTATTAGCAGGAACGGTAGGTTTTATTTATGAAATTTTTAATATTAGTGTACAATTTATGGCTATGGGAATGGCCATTAGTACATTAACAGGACTTTCTTATTCAACAAGTCTTTTAATTTCTGCTGGTATTATTCTTATTTATACGGGACGAGGTGGTATACGAGCAGTGACATTTACAGATGTTTTACAATTTATTGCATTTTTTTTAATAATTCCGATACTTTTTATTGTTACGCTTGGCCGAATTGGAGGCTTTAATGCTTTGCTAGAACAATTACCTAAGTCACATATAAGTATTTCTGGAGAAAACCTGCATCGCTATTCATTTTTAATATTACCCTTAATGTTATCTACATTTACCCCTATTCATATACAGCGTTTATTAATGACAAGAAATCATAAACAAGGAACAAAAATTTATTACAATCTTTTTTGGGTTTATTTGTTTATGGCTGTTATGATTGTAGGTTTAGGTTTGGTTGCCAAAGTTTTATTACCAACGTTACAAAAAACAGATCATACCTTATTCGTTTTAATTTCAGAATACTTACCAGTTGGTGTTTTAGGTCTAGCCATAGTAGGCGTTTTAGCTGTATTAATGTCTTCTGCTGATTCCATTTTAAATAATGGTAGCGTGATATTAGTAAATGACATTATAATCCCTTACAACAGATACATAAAAAAGAAAGAATTATCTGAAAAAGAAAAATTAAAGTGGGTACGGATAGCATCAATATTCATAGGTGTTTCAGCAATTGCTTTTGCAAATCAACGTGTAGGTTTATTTGAAACAAGAATCTTAACACGTACTTTATGGATGTCTATAATATTAGCTCCTTTATATTTCCTTATTTTTAATGTAAAAATATCTACAAAAGGCTTATTCGTAAGTGCAATTGTAGGACTTACTACCAGCATTTTATGGAATATAAATCTAAAACCAATTACCAATATTGATGGTTTACTTCCTGGTTTTTTTGCAAATATTGTAATAGTACTTTTATTTTATTTCTTAGGGGGACGACAGAAGGTATTTTCAAAGATTGAATTAGTAAAAATGCGTCAAACCGAAAGTGTACAAACAAAGAAAAGTCTAAGCATTCGTGATTTACAAATGCGAAATAATATATTTTTAGGATTATGTCTTGTATTCTTGCAATTGATGCCACTTATATTTGAAGTAGGATCATTAACGTATTCAAAATTAATACTGACACTTATAAATGGAACAATGGCCATAATGCTCATTTTTGGTGGATCTTTGGAGTTATTTGCTGAAGAAAAACGTTTTCAGTGGCTCAAATTAACAACATTATTTTTCTGTTTGCCGGTTTCTTCAACTTATCTTTTATTAACGTCGCAAGAAAACGGACTACATATATTAACCTTAGTATTGTCATTCGTTGTAATGCTTTTAAGTATTGAAGAAAAATATGAAAAGAAAATAATCATTACGTGTTGTTTAACAACTCTTATAATAGCTCTCTTTCATCAAAAAAATAATTATATTTGGTATTGGCCAGAAACTTTTTCTTGGCAACATAATTCTTATATATTGGGGTATGTGGCTATTCTATTTTTGCTACGGTCTTGTTCGAAAACAGTGCGCAAAGAAAAGGAATTACTTGTTTATCGCGAACGCTATATGATGGCACGCAGTTTATCGCATGATTTGATGTCGCCGT
>CAZIZB010000143.1:0-2534 GCA_964543635.1 uncultured Opitutales bacterium
ATACTTTAACTTTCTTTAAAGATGGCTTGTTTAGCTAAAAGTCTTTGTGTACGTGAATTTTTCTTTTCACTAACTTTTTGATTGCTAGCATTTAAAGCAAGGGCTAATTCCAGATCTTCATAATCTTCTTCGTCATCATCGTATTCTTCCTCTTCGCCATAATCGTCATATAAACTATTTTCTAGATAATCTTCAACAGAATCACTTTCGGCTATCGGTTGCGCTTCTATAAGCAGATTATCGGTTCGTACATATTGTGTACTTACACGTTCCGACTCGGTCAACAAAGACGAAGGAGTTTGGAATAAGCCTTCATAATCGTCTTGTCCGTAAGAAAGACGAATGATTTTAGGTGTAATAAGAAACAAACGTTCACTAACGGTTTTGTTCTTTGCCGTCGATTTAAATAAATTTCCTACGAGCGGAACATCTTTCAAGAAAGGTACACCACTTGCTTCATCTTTATAAGATTCATTAAAATATCCTCCGACAAGCACACTTTGACCTTCGTAAACAACAGCTTGTGTAGAAATAGACGAAGAATGTACGTTGATTTTATCTTTTTCGTTGGTGCCTGGCGACATGTTTTCATCTTTAATATCCAGGATAAGCTGAATTTGTGGTTGTTGCGACAAATTATCTGAAATAATGTGTGGCGTTACAGACAAGCTTGTACTACCTGAAATCGAATACAAATCGCCTTTACTTTCGCTTCCAGATCCCGAAACCGGCAAATAGTACGTATGTTTATTATCCATAACAGCTGCGATATTATTCATCGTAATCACCGAAGGACGTGCTAAAACTTTGCTATGATTTGAATTTTCTAAACAGGTGATTTGCGACATGAATTCAGATCCATTTACAATTCCTGAACATTTAATACTAAAGTTTTCATCGGAAGCTTTAGAGCCAATAGGTTGAAATTTAATTTTATCTTTACCAATTTGAAGCGAATTAACCCCTAAAGTAAGTCCTGAATTTTTGTCAACATTTACGATGGCAGCTTGGATTTCTATCAATTCAAGCGGAATATCAAGTTTCTCTATTAACTTTTCATAAAGTGGAAAGTTCTTTTTGAAATCTTTAACAATAATAGCGTTTTGTCGCGTATCTGTCATAATAGATCCACCATTAGGAATTCCATCTGTCTTAACAGAATCCTCTTGAATAATTGCATTATTTTGTGCCTGTAATCCTTCCTCACGAATCGATTGAACTCTTTGTGCAGATCGTTGAGAAGGTGCTTGCATATTAAAATCACTTTTTTGTTCTTTATCGCCTAATATTTTAGTTAATAAATTGGCAACCCCAGGAACGGTAATATTTCCAACGGTTTTATCGTCGGCCCAAGCATGTTTAAGTGTAAAAATAAAGACATCAACGGTATCTGTATCTACATTTTGATAAAATTTCATTTTTTCCGTCATGTCTTTAAGAAATTGGATATATTTAGGAGCACCACTTGCTACAATAATACCGCCTTCTTTCATGTAATTAAGGCCCATATTGGATCCATAAAATCCGAGAGCTTTCATCATGGTTAGT
The DNA here is from genome assembly GCA_964543635.1 of uncultured Opitutales bacterium. Lineage (GTDB taxonomy): Bacteria > Verrucomicrobiota > Verrucomicrobiia > Opitutales > UBA9783 > JBKSMP01. Next base: position 1,549 of record CAZIZB010000143.1, read on the forward strand.
GTGGGATCAATCTGTTGGGGATGAGTTTGTAAAGTTTCTGTAACACTTTCTCCCGATTCATAAACAAAAAGAATATGTCCATCCCAAAACCACATAAGCCCACAAGATTTAACCAAACGATTCCAAATTTCGATAGGAAAAACACGCTCGAACGATTGATTTACTTTCTGCGTACTCGCTTTTACATTTTCACTAAGGACGACATCAATATCCTGCATTTTACAAAAATCTATAATGGCATTTGGTAAGGGTTTGTCACGTAAGTATAAATAAGATGGAGATGTTGGCCAAAATTGATGTTCTAAAATGGGTGTGTTATCCACAACAATGTCGTCATCGTCATCATCTTTTGTGGAAATAGAAATTTGTGGAATGGCTGTCTTTCGTTCTCCAATAACAATGCTGTCATCATTTAAATTATCGATAAAATCTATACCAGCAGGACTTGCTCCAATGATAATATCATCCGAAGAAAGTGCTGCTTGCAAGCAATTTCCCGAAATAAATACTAAAATGAAGTAAATAAGTTTATGCATAAGTATCGTCACTGAAAAATCGTTTTTCGATAACAGTCACATTGGTTAAAAAATCGTCAAAAATATCCCAGGAGTTTTCTGGCGTTAAGTTTTCTAGCGGTAATTCTTTACGTAAACATAATTGTTTTGTTTCCGGATTTAAGGATAAACTTTCATCTAAGACGCGCATACGCTTTAGATTAAATTGTAAAATTTCACTTAATAAAGCAGCATTTTTTGACGCTTCGGAATCTTTTAATTGCGGCCCTAGCGTTGCTTGAAAAAGGATATTTTCTCCTACCATACTAATAGAAACTTTACTGTTTTCATAAGCAATAAAGTAGCTATTATCTACAGGAGCAGTAGGACTACTGATATCCAATTTTTTACAAACAAGTTCTACAAAATTTGCTAACCTCATATAAACCTCAAAAGAAATTTTACGATATTTTTAGAAAAAAGTCCATATTT
>CAZIZB010000144.1:0-2533 GCA_964543635.1 uncultured Opitutales bacterium
TTAGGTTTTTGTCTTGTATTTTTACAACTCATGCCTTTAGTACTTGAGCCCAAGAGTTTGACCTACTCAAAGCTTTTGTTAATACTTATCAATGGTACTATGGCGATATTACTTGTTTTTGGAAATTCTTTAGAAATATTTGCACAACAGAATCGCTTAAAATGGCTGAAATTAACAACATTATTCTTCTGTTTGCCGGTTACATCCGCTTATCTCTTTTTGACGTCCGCTGAAAATGGCCTAAACATAATAACGCTATTGTTATCTTTCGTTGTTATGCTGTTGAGCGTTGAAAAGCAACATGAAGGTAAAGTCGTTTCAGCCTGTTTAGTAACTGCATTGATAACTGCCCTCATTTACACGAAAACGAATTGTACATTTTGTTGGCCGGAAACCTTTAGCTGGCAACACACTTTTTATGTACTGGGTTATCTCGCTGTTCTATTTTTGCTACGTTCCAATCTAAATACATTACAAAAAGAAAAAGAATTAGCTATTTACTTAGAGCGTTACAATATTGCTCGTAGTTTATCGCATGACATCGTTACGCCGTTAATGGTTTTGCGCCTGCTGCTTTCTGATAAGAGTCCCAATAAATTGGATGAAAAAGAATGTAAACTTGTAACAAGTACACTTGAAGAAATGGGTGCTTGTCTAGATGCTTTTATTCTCGAAAGCCAAAAAACGTATGAACAGTTATCTCTAGAAAGCATTAATCGAGCTATCATCAGTTGTATCGAAAAAAATAAAATTTTATACAAAACAATAACGATACAAATGCAAGCAAAAGAAAATGTATTCGCTCGCGCTGATGGACAATTATTACGCAGAACCTTGAATAGTGTAGTCGGTATTTGTATGGAGGCTTTACCAGAAGATAGTTATACGGTTGTTATATCTGTTGGCCAAGATAAGTTCGGCAACAAGCAAATCTTATTCAAAAATGACTTAGGTAGTTTTGCCTCCAAAAAACTTTTTAAAGTCCTGAATCAAAATCAAAGATTGAGCGATGAATTACAATTTGGTATAGGTTTTCAAGAACTCCAAGATGTTGTTAAAAATTGGCATGGGAAATTAGAAATTTTATCCGATGGTAATGAGGCTACAATTCAAATGCTTTTACCTAACGAAAAGAATCAATATATCATTGAATCTTAAAGATTACTTAATTTAACATCAAGAAGGGATTTGTAAAAATTCCTTCTTGATGGTTTTGTGATTACTTAATTAAAACATTGTAAATTTTAGGAAAATACAACACGAATTCTACGAAAATTCTCAGGTAAAATTTCGAGCGTAATGTGGGCATCAAAACCAATAGGAAGATTTAAGCATTCTGGCCATTCAACAACAATGCAAAACGGTGGAACACAAAGATCATCCCAATCAAATGGATTTTTTATATCTGGTTTCAGCCGATAAGCATCAATATGAATAAGTGTTCGATCTCCCTGGTGTACATCCAAAATATTAAAGGACGGACTTTTCACGGTGTCGATATGCCAAGCTTTCCCTAACCCACGTGTAAAGGTCGTTTTACCGGCTCCTAATGTCCCATGCAATGCTATCGAGTATTCACTTGGGCATTGCTTAGCAAATTCTTGGGCGTAATTTAAAAAATCGGTTTCGGTTTTTGCTATATAGTCTAAAGGGATATCTTTCATAATTTTGCTACAAAAATAAGTATAAAATTAGTACCATTAAAAAGGGCATGTAGTCCAATATTTGTCCGTAAATCTCCTGTTTTTATGTAATAATAACCCAACCAATACCCCAAAAAAAGCAGAGGTAAAAACGAAGCAAAATGTTGATGGCTTGCCGCAAAAACAAACGCACTTACCCATAAGGCTTTACGTAGAGACATGTGTGCATTTAGAAAGCGCAAAAGTATACCTCTAAAAAACAATTCTTCACAAATCGGCGCAAGAACGATGATACTTATCCCCATAAATACTTTTGTAAGAAATAAAGTTTCATTCTCGGTCAATAAGCGAATAATAGGTTGCGTTTCTATAACAATAGGCAAGCCATAATAAACCATTAAGAGCATTCCATAATACCAAAAAACAGTCACTAAAAACAACAAAGGAAGACTTTCGCAATACCCTATCCAAGCCCATTTAAACCAACTATTTTTGTAAAAATTGGAATATAAATTTTCACGGATTAATGGATTCTTTTTAAGTAAAAAATAGAGAAAAACACCTAAGGCAATTTCGCTAACAAAGGCTAAAAACAAACTCAAATCTAAGTGCGAAATTGTTGTTACTTTTCTAAAAAGCAAACATCCTATTTGTTGGATAAAAAATGGAAGCGCCAAGAAACAAAGAAACGAAAAAAGAACTTTACAACCACTTATATCAAGTGGACATAAACATAAGGACGTATTTTCTTTTCTCAGCAAGCATCGAATGAGCGATATAAGCCCAAAAATAAAACAAAAAAACACCCAAAACAAACAGACCTGTTGCATATTGTGCCTAGTTTATAAAACAGTTTTTATTGTTTTGGCGAGATAAAATATATAAAAAGG
>CAZIZB010000145.1:0-2513 GCA_964543635.1 uncultured Opitutales bacterium
CAATAACCCAAATTCTCTACTCCTTAACCTTACAAGTTTTGTTCAATTGTTTGAGCTCATACTCTTTCAATAAGCGATTAAAGTCGCGCAAGGTGATATCAATTTCTTGTTCTTTTAAAAATGTAAAGATTGCTTTTTTAGATATCTTATTTTGCAAGGCTTTTTGGATAGACTTCATATAAGGTTTTAGAACATTTTGCGAAACTGTTTTTGAAGTTTTTTTGGAATGTTCATGGATGAATTGATTGAAAGCTAATTTTATTTCTTTTTGTGTTTTCATGTGATTACTAATCAAACTCTTTTTTATACCATTGGCAACTCATTATGTAATTTATTTTTGTGCACATTCATGTTGCATGAATGGATTACTTTTTTGTTTTGAAAAAACAAGAAAAAGGTTCCCTAAGTTCCTTAGGGGAAAGGTGCCTACTCTAAAAACGACGCCGTAGGCACTTCACCTTTAATAACAAAAAGCTTGTCTTCTTAAACCAAAACTAACATCCTAAAACTATGATAACATGCAAAGACCAACACTCCCTAACAAATGCAAAAAGTTATTTTCAAGAACATTTATGTGGCGGTGATTATTATACAGAAAATGGACGTACATTTGGACAATGGTTTGGAACAGGTTGCAAGTTATTAAATTTAACAGAAACGATACAAGAAAAAGATTTTCTTGCATTATGTGAATGTAAACATCCTGAAACAGGAGAAACACTCACTCAACGGATCAAAAAAGAAAAACGTAGAATTTTTTCTGATTTTGTTATTTCGTGTCCAAAAAGTGTTTCATTAGTTGCAACATTACAAGATGAACGTATTTTCAATTTGCATGAAAAAAGTGTAAAGGTTGCGTTAAGCGAAATGGAACAATTTGCATGCACACGTGTACGCAAAAATAACGCCATGACCGATCGCGAAACAAGCAATATGATTGCAGGACTTTTTGTGCACGATACAAGTCGTAGTTTAGATCCGATGGTACACACGCATTGCATTCTTTTTAATGCAACATTTGATGCAGTTGAAAATAAATGGAAAGCTTTACAAAAATACGAAATCTTAAAAGTTCAAAAATACATTTCATGTATTTACAATCACGAACTACAAAAGGGACTAAAACAACTTGGTTATTCTGTTCACACAAAAGGCACTTCATTTGAAATCGATGGCATTTCAGATGAAATGATCAAAAAGTTTTCAAAACGTCATCAAGCGATTGAACAAGCGATGCATGATCATCTTGTAAACAAAGGAATTACCGCAAGAAATATTCATGACGTAAAAGAACAAGTGCGGATGCAAACGCGTCAACTAAAAAACAAAAATATTACAAAAAAAGAATTGCTCGAAATTTGGCAACAGCAATGCACCGAAGAAGACAAACGTTGTTTGCAAACGTGTAACAAGCATGAACCCATTCCAGATTTGTCGGAAGAGACTGAAAAACGTCGCGCTCAAGATACCTTAAATTTTGTAAAAGCGAATTGGTTTGAACGTTCCACACGTTGTCGTGATAGTGAACTTTTAACACAGGTTTTAAATCAACAAACCTTCGCAAATTGTTCGTTTAAAACGCTCAAAACACTTGTGCAAGAAAGCAATTTTTTGCAAAACAAGACCAATCGACATGAATGGACAACTGAACAAGCCCTTCAAACCGAACAAACCTGCTTAAAATTTGTCCAAAGTGGTTTAGGGCACTACGCTTCCATTCATGAACAATTTCGCAAAAAGTCGACATCTTTTTTTAAAAAGCTTTTTGGAAATAAAGAAGAAACTTTTTCGTTAAATGAAGAACAACAACAAGCTATCGATACAATCCTTGAAAGTCGAGATTTTGTAACTTTGTTTCGAGGCGCTGCTGGAACCGGTAAATCGTATACCTTAAAGGCCTTAAAACAGCAATTAGACGAACCCCAATTAGCTGTTTGTGCTCCGCAAACGCAACAAGTGGAAGCCCTGCAAAAAGATGGTTTTCAACAGGCGACAACACTAGCGGCGCTTTTGCAATCCAAAACCTTGCCTCATCAAGGCCTTTTGTTAGTGGATGAAGCTGGCCAAATCAGCGGAAAACAAATGGCGCACCTACTCCATTTAGCACACAGTCAGCAATGCCGCATTCTTTTGTCAGGAGACACACGCCAGCATGGCGCTATAGGGGCTACAGATGCCCTAAAATTGATCGAAACCTTTTCTACGACAACCCGTACGGAATTGAAGCAAATTCGACGTCAGGACGAGAATTTAGGCCAAACTGAAAGCGAGCAAATGAGTATTCGTTTGTACAAACGCGCCGTTTGGGAAGCTTCGAATAAAAATCCAAAAGCGTCTTTGCAGCTCTTAAAGCTCAATGATTGCATCCAAACCAGTTTGGATAAAAATGAACTAACTCAAGCTTTTCTTCAGTTTTACGAGCAAACGGCTCAAACCGGACCTACCCTTGTCGTTACCCAAACACGCGCTCAAGTTGACAAACTCAACCAAGCGATTCGTGAGCTTAGAAATAC
>CAZIZB010000146.1:0-2491 GCA_964543635.1 uncultured Opitutales bacterium
TGCAATAAGGTACAAAAAACATCCGTATCTACTCCATTTTCATTAAATTGAAGTTCATTGGGAATTTTAAAATAAACAAACATCTTTTTCGAAGTATTGCACTGCTGCGTTGGCAAAAAATCTTCAGAGAAAGTAATAGCTTTTACAGTATCATCTGCTTTTAATTGATTAATTTGTTGTAAAAATAAATCATAATAACCTAATACTTTTCGATCTGGCGTAACAATTACTTCTTCAAAACATAAAACGGGCCTATCTCCCTTTTGCTTTAGATGTTTAAATCGTTGTTTGAAATATTTATAAACTTCAAATGGTATCGCTTTAATAACATAACATTCTAATCCATCTACAATAAAATCGTCTATGTCAAAGATACATTGCGTTTCAACTTTTGGAAACAAAGAATAATTTTCTAAAGTCAATGGGATAGGATTTACACGATACATCTTTGCCAATTTCCCATAATCCTTTTCAACCATTACCGTTGATTCATTTTCCATAGCAATTTCCAACAGTTCTTTTAGCTCTTCATTCCCTTGATCTTCAAAATATTGCTTTAAAATTTCTGACGCATTAATAAGTTTTTGTTGTTTTTTTGAAAGAATTTGCTCTTTTCCAAATTTGGAATTTACCTGCATTAAATGTAACACATCCCTTGTATCTTTTAAGTAAAAACCAACGATTAATGCCGAATACGTATCGAGTTGACCAAATTTATCACAAAAGCCAAAACTTGTGACGAAATAGGTAACAATACAGTTTATCCATGCTAATAGCTTTACTCTTATCATACATCCCTCCAAATTTGATTAAATCAAAAAGACAAGTAAAAGGCAATGAATAAAATAAATTCTCTCAACAAGATTGAAACCTTTCTCACATTTGGCTTGCGAAAATAAAGTCTTTTGTGAAAGATGAAAAGTGGTATGGAAGACAACTTCTCGTTTAATATTACTGCAAAAGCAAATGAAGGAAGAGTTCATTGTGGTGAGATTCGAACACCTCACGGAATCGTTGAGACACCTAATTTCATTTTTTGTGCAACACATGGAGCCATTAAGGGATGTACGATGGAACAAATGCGTTCTATTGGAGCACAATTTGTTTTAGGAAATACCTATCATTTGTGGCTACAGCCAGGTCCAGAGGTTGTTGAAAAACACGGTGGTTTGCAAAAATTTACAGGCTGGAATGGACCTATGTTAACCGATTCTGGTGGCTTCCAAATCTTTAGTTTAGGTCACGGTGGAGTAGTTGATGAAATCAAAGGCAAAAAAGATCGTTCTTCACGCCCAAAATCTTTATTAAAAATAACCGAAGAAGGAGCTTTGTTTCGATCGTATTCCAATGGCGGTCTTTGTTTTTTAACGCCTGAACGTTCCATACAAATTCAGCAGAAATTAGGCGCCGATTTCATTTTGCCTTTAGATGAATGTACACCATTCCATATGGAAAAACATCAAACGAATGCCTCTATGTTGCGCAGTCATCGTTGGGAACAGAGAAGTGTAAATCAATTCTTTGCTAATTATAACACGCGTCAACGGCTTTATGGAATTGTTCAGGGAGGTATTTACGAAGATCTAAGGCAAGAAAGTGCAGATTTTGTAAATAATCAACCTTTCTTTGGGCAAGCGATTGGTGGAAGCTTAGGAGGTGACAAGGATCAAATGTATGCTGTTGTCGATTTAACCATGCGGTATTTAGCCCAAAACCGTCCAACCCATTTGTTGGGAATTGGTGGTCTACGTGATATTTTGGAGGGGGTACAATCCGGTGTTGATACCTTTGATTGTGTTCATCCAACACGTATTGCGCGGCATGGATGTGCCTTAATTTCAAAGCCTGAAGCAAATTTTGCCAAAGAACACATTAATTTGAAAAATAAAGCCTATCGAGAAGATCTCAACCCCATTGATGATCAATGCGATTGCTATACTTGTCGTAATTTTTCGCGTGCTTATCTTCATCATTTATTCAAAGCAAAAGAAAGTACAGGTGGGCTGCTTTTAACCATACATAATGCGCGTTTTATGGTGCGTTGGATGGAAGCCATCCGTTCGGCAATTCGCGAAAATCGTTGGGAAGCGTTTTACAAACAACATCGTTCGCTTTAAAGGAGGAGTATTTCAGCACATACCCTACCCTTTCAACACAAGATACTTCTAAGTAGCTCTTTTAAGGTACATAAATAAGATTTTGAGGGAGACAAAGAAAGATTTTTGCAAAAGCCTCTATCCTAACTTGATTGCTGTGATTAAACTAACAACGGCTGTTTCGGTGCGTAAGACGTAAGTTGGTAGGTGAATTCCAGTTGAAACTTCGCTTAAAAAGTGTTCTTCATTTTCAGAAAAACCGCCCTCTGGACCAACCACAATCGAATAAAGATGGGTTGAACTTTCTTGTATTCCCTGGTACGACTTTCCATACAAGCTGCCATGGAAACAACAACCTAATGCTTGCCAATTTACATTTGCAATCGTTTCCGGAG
>CAZIZB010000147.1:0-2489 GCA_964543635.1 uncultured Opitutales bacterium
TGAATAATTTTTCTGTAAAAAATTTTTGGGGACGTTTTTATCATTTTTCAAAAATTTCATACTTAGTCTTAAAAAATATAGCTAAAGAAATCACAAATCTTTAAGCCATTTTGAAAAAGATGGCTAAAGGTTTATAAGCTATGTTTTAACTTCAACTCAAAGATCTGGCGCATGTTGCTTGCTGCACCTTTAAGTAATTGGTCGCCTACCAACCATAAGCTCAAGGTTTTGGGATGGGTAGGATCCAGGCGTAAACGTCCTATATGGCACAACGAATTTCCAGAAGCATCTTGCGTATCTGGATAGGTATCTTTATAAAATCGAAGGCCTGGTGCATTTTGTAATATCTGTTGAGCTTCAATAAGTGAAAAATCTTGTTTAAACGTAGCAGTCAAATGCATCGAATGACAACGTAATACAGGTACACGGACACAGGTGGCAAAAATCTTCAAATTTGGATTGTGTAAGATCTTACGGCTTTCTTTGCAGATTTTTTCTTCCTCTTCGGTTTGATCCCCTGTAACAAAACTTCCGATTTGTGGAATCACATTAAAGGCCAAATTTCTTGGAAAAACTTGAGGAGATAATACTTTTTCTCCATTCAAATAAGCGTTCGATTGCTGTAACAATTCTTCTAATCCCTTCTGTCCCATTCCTGAAGCTGCTTGATAACTACACACCGAAAAGGATTCCAAAGACCATTGACGATCTAAGGGTGCTAAGGCCATTAAGGTTAACGTTGTTGTACAATTAGGGCTGGACACGCATCGATCTGTTAGTTTTAAGTCTTCAGGATTAATTTCAGGAATAATAAGCGAAACATCCGGATTTTGGCGAAAAGCATTACTGCCATCAATAATAAATGTATTTTTATCCAAAAGCTTTGGAATCCATTCCTCGGAAACAGAAGCAGGTGTTGCAAAGAAACATACGTCCAATGGCGTTTTTAATAAATCCGTAATGGGCTTCAAATCCCACTTTTTTCCATCTACTTCTAGGGTTTTTACAAGAGTATTTTCTGAGCAAAATAAATAAAAAACAGGTTCATTGCCGAACCTTTCCAAAAGTTCAGTTAATAAAGCTCGACCAACCAGCCCACTTGCCCCTACAATTCCAACTTTCATAAAACAATTTTAAGTTAAGCAATCTTTTTGTAAAAGCCAATACAAGATTCTGAAAAATTTCCTAAGGGATGCTTACGTGTTCCGTACAAGGATCCATAATAGATCGTAAATGGGTATCCTTCTTTAAAACCTAATCGTTTTAATAGGGCTCTTGACGGTTCATTTTTATAAGCAACACGATCTGAGAAAAGCGCCTGACACTGTGTCTGTGGCAGTAAGCGCTCCACACATTCTATCGTCCGTGTCAATAATCCACAATTGCGATATTGCGGTAATAAATTATAAGATACATTACCTATCCATTGGTCGGGTTGTCTTAGTTCTTTTGCTAAAAGCTGGTAGGTTTGTAAAGAAAACATAATGAAATTAAAGACTTTTTCAGGAACTAATACTTCACCGATCTTGACTTCAAATTCCCTCAAACGATCTTCTTTAAAATGACTTTCCAACCATTCACGCAAATCTTCAGGTTCTTTTTTAGACAAATCTAAATAAAGCGGCTCGGTAAAAAAAGGATTCCATTCCACAAATAATTTCGTGTCAAAAATATCTGCTATCGTCTTCAATTTATACGAATCGATCTGGAAGAACGCTATAGGTTGTTTGCCGTCCAATAAAAGAAATGTATGAAAGTAACGATGATGAGCACAAAAAGAAACGTTTTTGGTAATAATCGGCATTTTTTCTTCTTTAAAAAGCTCCAAATCGTTATAATCTTCGGGAGCGCTTCCATAGGAATACAGCATGGATGCTAATAAAGGTTCATCTTCCGGCCGCGCAAGTCGCAACTGAATAGATGTATGATCTAGAGTCGTATTTAAAGAATTTAAAACTGCGGTTTCTGCTTCCGTTATTTGTGTACACATCCCTTGAGTAAAAGGAAAACATGCAGGATAGTCGCATGCAAACGTTTCTGAACTATAAAATAGCAACCGCTCATCCATCATCCTACCCTTGCAATAACATAATACGAAATTCTTCTAACAGTCCTGCGCTAATGGTTTCAGCTTGAAGGACACGAATTGCATCTTGATAAATCGGTTTTACAACGGCCCGTTTTTCATGCTTTTTAAGCTCTTGCAAGTAATTTATAAGATCATTCAACTTACCTTGATATTCCATTGGCGTCATATTGGTAAATGTCTGCATTTTAGGTTTTAAAACATCTGCCACTTCACTACCCAAGGTCTTAACATTCAATATACGAACCAAACGATCATCTATAGATGCTGGCTTAGCAAGTGTTGTATTTTTCTGTATACAATTTTGTGAAAACTCTTCCGCAATCGTAATTTTGGATACGCCTGTATTCATATCCATAAACTTCTTTTTCCAATCAGCTAGGCCCATTCTGTTATTATGAAC
>CAZIZB010000148.1:0-2475 GCA_964543635.1 uncultured Opitutales bacterium
ATGTGCAAGTGCCAAATCTGTACAACCATTAATAATCGATAATAAATTATTAAAGTCATGAGCAATACCGCTGGCCAAACGTCCAACAGCTTCTATTTTTTGAGTCTGACGTAAATTTTCTTCCATTTTTCTCAATTGCGTAACATCTCTTACCGTAATAACAGTATGATGCAATTGCAGCTGATTATCAAAAAATGGAGATAAGCTCCAATTCGTTAATTTTTGCTCACCATCTTCACACAAAACGATCGTATCAGCTGTATAGGCACAATTTTCTGCTAACGCGCGAATAATGGTTTCATTAAAGTTCTCACAAAACAACTTTGTTAATGATTGCCCCACTAAAGCTTCCGATGTCGTCTTTAAAAGTGTCAACAAACTTTGATTTGCATATTTTATCTTGTAATCTGATGCCTTAGGATCCACTTCGGTAACAATAACACCTTCTTGTGAACTTGTCAGCGCAGACGCCAACATAGACTCTTTTGCACGCAATAAAAAACGTTCTGTAAAATCATTTAAGGAAATTACATAACCCTGTATGCTATTATAAAGATCTTTTAAAGCACTTACCTGGATATATAAGTACACTTTTTCTTGATTTTTATCAAAACAAATAACTTTATCTAAATCGGTATCTAGGAAGGCTGAAAAAGAATTATATTGCCGCAAGTCTTCCATACAATAAAGCGGCAATAATTGGTCAAAAGACTGATTTAAAATCGCATGTAATGGTTTTTCTAAAAACTGCTGTGCCGCAGGATTTGCATACGTAATAAGACCTTCTGGATTTATTGAAAAAATAGGATTTTGCAAGGTTCCCAAGGTAACCGCTAAACGTCTCTTAGTGTCCTTTGATTCACGTTCAATAGAAGCTTTATGCAACGCCATTTCGGTTGTAATGAGTACCATTTTTGCCGTATAAGGCTTCAAAAGAAATCCAAACGGGGTCGACGCTTTTGCTCGACGAATAACATCTTCTGACGTGTATCCCGTCAAGTAAATAACAGGAACGTCGTATTTTTGCTTAATTTTTAGAGTAGTATCGATTCCGTCTAAACTCCCTGATAAGGTAATATCCATCAATAAAAGCGAGGGATGATGTTCTTCAACTAATTGTAATGCCATCTCTCCACTAGAAGCAATTGGCAATATAGAATAACCTGCTTTCTGCAAAATAGCTTTTAGGACAAAAGCAGAATTTGCGTCATCTTCGACGATTAAAATAGAATCTGCAGTACTCATTGATGACGTCGCAATTGAATGTTTTCGTCTATTAGCTGTTGATTTGTTTCTAAAAGTGCCTGATGAGCTTCTTCGTAAGCCAATTTTATCTCAAATGCACTATAAGCTTCTTTTATGGTCTGAATCAGATGTTCTCGCATCCAAGGTTTAGCTAAACACCGAAAAACTTCCGCAGTATTAATCGCCTCTAAAAACATTTCACTTGTTAAGACTCCTGTAATCAAAATACGTGAACATTTAGGTTGTATTTCTTTTACCTGTTGCAGAAAATAAGTACCATTAAGTTCTGCCATACGTTGATCTGAAAGGACAACAGCAAACGTTTCTCGCGATAATAATTCTAAAGCTTCTTTTGCATGCGTCGTTCCTTGACACACGTAACCTTCTAATTTCAGCGTTTCCAATAAAGCTTTTAAAATTGCCTCATCATCGTCTAAAATAAGAATAGGGTATGTTTTTTTCATGATAACGTTCTAAAATAAAGTATTACTGTTGTACCCCCATTTTCCTGGGAAGCAATTTCAACTTTTCCTTGCATGGCAGATATGTAAAATTGCACCATAGCCAACCCCATCCCTAAATGAGTTTCATCGCTTAATTTCAGTGATTTCGGTGCTTCTAAAATTTTGTCAATGACATCCAATGGTATTCCGCAACCATTATCTGAAATCTCACAAACCATAAGTTCTTCTTTTAATATGCATTTAATGCAAATCTCTGGATCGCTAACTTGCTGCAAAGCCTCAGCTGAATTAAATAGAATTTGCAAAAAAATACGCTGTAAACGTTCTGGACTAAATTGAATAACGCGTGTATGGGCTTGCTCCGCTTCTATTGTTAAATTTGTGCGAGGAGGCAAAAAAGAACGTACAATAGGCAATAATTCCGCTAAAAATGCTTTTAAATCGATATAAGTAATTTGGTGAGAGCTTGCATGATTGAGTTGCGAAAGACGCATCAACAAATCCCGTTCTTTGTAACAATTATTACGAATCGAAACAATACCATCTTTTAAAGAATCTGCATTAGGATGCTCACAATACAACTCACTCAAAGCCAAACTACCTGTTAAATGATTGCTTAAATCATGTAATAAAAAACGACAAATCCGCTGCGCTTTATGTTTCCAGGCTAAGTTAAAAATAATTTCGTTCGAACATGTAAACATACCCTACGTTACCTAAAAATAATAGCCACCTTATAAAAAATCAAGCGCTAAATATAAGGAGT
>CAZIZB010000149.1:0-2454 GCA_964543635.1 uncultured Opitutales bacterium
GTATTTCTAAGCTCACGAATCGCTTGGTTGAGTTTGTCAACTTGAGCGCGTGTTTTTAATTATATTGCTTATATTTCTTTATATATTCATTAGACGTCCTGCAAAAGTCGAAAACAAGGATAAAATGGAGCTGTAGTGGGGAATTTTGGAAAATCCAAAATCAGATTTTTCATGAAATTTACTGACTTTTTAAAAATTGTCCAAAAACGATTTCCCATAAAAATTTTTACACTTTGGACTTTTGCAGGATGTCTATTAATAACAACAGCAAATGTTCCCGCAATTCTCCAATCTCGTATGGCCGACCAGCAACACGCTTCCGCCTCTGTGCCGCTCTCCAAGCGGGTTTTAGCTTGCTCACACATTTTTCAAACTTTTCTTGCTTGACTCCGCTGATCCTTCGTAAATACTTCTTCTTGAGTAGGGTTTTTATCATATTTTACTTTTATCCTACTCACTTTTGCTTTTCAATCTTTTTTTACCCTTCGTTTTCTGTTTTTTCAGACTTTTTCAGGACGTCTAATAAAAACAAAACACATAGAGTACCCTTAATATGGGTTCAATACTGTTTTTGAGAAATTTTTTTGTCAATCAGAAAATTGAATTTGCTTTGTTTTTTATTTTTATCTTGACAAAACTCGTAAAACATTAATACGTTTTAAATTTTAATTATTGTGTCATCATGAAAATAAAAAACAAACTAAATGTATTGTTAATGGGAGGGTGTATTGCCCTAACTTCAACAAATTATGCTGGTAAACTAGAATTGGTTTACTTGCAAAACGTAATTCAATACCTCAAAACCCCAGGAGATCTCTTTAATTTTCTTCAGGTCAGTAAAAAATGTCAATGGGCATTGAAGAGTTGTAAAACTAATTTTATACCTGTTTATGATGAAAGAACGTATAATTTAACTCATAATGCAGCTGAATTTGCTACTCAAAGTGATTATATTTCTCACCATTCTGGGGAAGCTCATTTGGATGAAAATTTAAATTTTATTGTAAATACTCCTAATTTTGAAGGGGTTTTGCAAGGAGATATTGAAGTAACCAAGTTTTATGATACTAAGTTTCGTAATGCAAAAATTTTAGATAGCGAAAAGAAAACACATAAATGTGGAGATGTTACATTATCAGTAAGAATGGGTAAATTACGTATAGGCTCTAAGTATTTCAAAAAATTTAATGCAATTTCTCTTGAAGAGAAGATTTTCTATACCCCTAATAAAACATTTTTTGTAAACATGTTTTATTATTCTGATGATTCTTTTGATGAGTTTTTGTCAGGAGAGATTACAGGAGAAAAAACGGTAAAAAAACTCGAAGGGGAAAGTCTTCCATGGTATGAAATAACCTATAAAAATGCAAAAATTGGGGGTAAGTATTTTGGAGACGTTGTACTGACAGTGTTTATGAACTTCTTTATTGACCAATATAACCCAGACAGAAACAGTAAAATATCATTAAAGCATATCCAAAACGCAAGGAATTTAGAACCAGAAAAATTAAAAAACGTATCTTTTATGCAAGAAGTATGTTTTGGAGATTTGCCAGACGAACAGGATGAGAACAACAATAAACTTACAATACATGAAAAACAGATTTGTAAATTAATTCTCGATAACTCAAAGTTCGAAACAACTACCTTGAGTTTTTACCTAAAATCGAAATTCGCAACGAGACAGTATTGGGAAAAACGTTATTCGCCAAAACAGTATAAAAAAATTTATGGTAAATCTATGGCAGATGTTTTGCAGGATACCTATGATCTTGATAAAAATATTGCAGAACTAATAGAAGCAAGTAGCTATAAACGCATTATTGTGGTAGAAGTTGAAGAAGGCTGTATTGTTTCTCTACCAAATGCTTTACAAGGTGATCAGCCTATTGTTGAGACTGAAAATGGGTTTAAAGCTTGTATTCCTAATATAAGCTACAAGATTACTGAAGACTGTATAAAAGATTTTAGAGATTTTTTTCCTGAAGCTTCCGAAGATCGTATAAGAGAATTAAAAGAAAAAAATATTCTCGTTGCTTTTCCTAAAGAAATGGTAACAAGTGAAACAGGTTATCGTCCTTGGGGGCAACCAAAGGTTTTTATAATTAATCATGAAAAAGAAAACTTAATTGTTGTAGGTGAAGAATTTGGTTTAAGAGAAAAAGATTTTGTGCTAATTGCAATTCCACTCGAAAATTTAAATGATGTTCATATTGGAAATATCATTTATGAAACAAAACACACAAGTGGGAATTTAATGTTGGAATGGCAACCAAGTCAATATGGAAGGCATGTAATGATATTCCAAATGCAATAAAAAAAGAAGACAAAAGATCAGGCAAAAAACCTGATCTTTTTGCTTTTAATAAAGTATCTTACTTTTACTCAAGCCATTCAACACGTTTGATGGAGCTATGTTCGCCAGAAAGGATACGTACATTTTTCTTAGGGACA
>CAZIZB010000150.1:0-2443 GCA_964543635.1 uncultured Opitutales bacterium
GAAAAACTGCTTGTCGAAGAAAGTCTTTTGTGAGAAAATAATGGTATGGATACGTGGCCTATTGGATGTATTTTGCTAGTTCTATTTGTTTTTGGAAGTTGTATAGGAAGTTTTCTTTCGGTTTGTATTGAACGTTGGCCTAAAGAACAGTCTGTTGTACATCCCGCCTCCTATTGTCTCCATTGCCAGAAAAAAATCCCGTGGTATTTAAACATTCCTGTTTTAGCTTGGTTGTTTCTAAAGGGAAAAACTGCTTGTTGTGAAAAAAAGATCCCTATTCGATATTTTTTTTCAGAACTGTTTGTTGGGCTACTGGCTATTGTAATTTACTGGTTTCATAAAGATTTATTTTGGCCCTATTTTAGTCTGTTGTGCTTGCTTTGGGTTGCTTTTTGGACCGATTTAGACACAATGCTTATACCCGACGAAATTACTTTATTGGGCATTGTTATGGGCATTTTAATGAGCTATTTTTTCCCGAAATTGCATACAGAGCACGACGCATTTCAGAGCATGCTAACAAGCATTCAAGGTGTTTGTTGGGGCATGGGCGGTTTAGTTTGTTTTATTAGTTTTGTAGAGTTTTTTTTAAAAAAAGAGGCCATGGGCTTTGGCGATATCAAGTTGGTTGGATGTATCGGTGCTTTTTGTGGTTGGAAAGGGTGCTTGTTTAGTATTTTAGCAGGAGCCGTTATTGGAACCCTTGTTGTATTTACTTGGGGATTTATTCAGTGGATTTTACAAAAAAAACCGTTAGCTATTCGCGACAAATGTGTTCCGTTTGGTCCCTTTCTCTCAATCGCTGTGGTGTTCTATATCTTCTTTGGATGGAATTTTTGAAAAAATGTCCTTATAAAAGCTTTAAAAATATGCATTTACAAAAAATACAGCATAAAAATCTTAAAACAGAAAACAAGTATTTTGCAGGATTTATGCGATATTTCTGGGTTTTTATTGCAGTTTTCACGAAGCATTTAGCAGTTTTTTTTGAAATAAAGCAAATAAAAGGTTGGCAAAACAAAATCTTTATGCATGATAGAACACTAATAAGTTTTTGAGTCGCAAGGAAAAGGAAACGAAATGTCACAAGATAGTACACCTTCTTATGGAACCGTAAGCAATGTTTTTGAAACGCAATCTTCGGCAAGTCGTCGATACGCCTATTGGCGGTTTAGATTGACGTATGCGCTTATTGTGGGATATGCCGCTTTTTACATGGTTCGTCAGAATTTCGTAGTTGCTAAAGCTTCTGATAAATTCCCTTTTAGTATGGAAGTTATTGGTTGGGCTTTTACTGCATTTACGCTCATTTATGGAACATTTAAATTCATCGCAGGTGCACTTTGCGATCGTTCTAGTGCACGCTTATTTATGCCTATTGGTCTAGCATTTGCATCCATCACAAGCCTTATTGCAGGTTGCTGCAATTCCGCATTTTTATTTGGATCTGTATACGCCATTAACGCCTGTTTTCAATCGATGGGTTGGCCTTCGGTTTCTCGAACGCTTACACAGTGGTTTGGCCCAAGACAGCTCGGTACACGCTGGGGAATCGTCAATGCTTCTCACCAAATCGGTGCTATTATTATCTTGATGGGTGGTGCTTGGCTTTTAGCACATTACAATTGGCGTTATTTATTCATTGTCCCAGGTTGCATTTGTTTATTGCTTTCAATTTGGTTGTGGGATCGTTTACGGGATACACCCGAATCGATTGGATTGCCTTCTGTTGAAGAATTTGAAGGCATTACTCCTCAAAAAACAGAAGCCTTGCCTGTTGAAGATAATAAAGAATCTTTTATGCAAATGATGCGCCAACATATCCTCTTTAATTATCGTCTATGGATGGTATGTATTGCGAATTTCTTTGTTTATTTCGTGCGTTTGGGATTGTTTTGTTGGGCACCCGTTATGATCGCGCAAAGTCAAAACTGTGGAGTTGTCACAGCAGGCTGTAAAACTTCTATGATGGAAGCTGGTGGACTGCTTGGTGGACTTTTTGTTGGCTGGTTCACAGACCGCTTTATGCCAAAACGTCGCGGTATTTGTGGAGCTTATATGATGATCCTTTTAGGTATTGTTTTCTCGTTCTATTGGCTCTTCCACTCTTCGTTAATACAAGATCCATTTTTGTTAGCTCTCATTAATCATCCTGTTGTTGATTATACTTTTTGGTGCATAATTGGATTCTTGCTTTATGGACCACAAACCTTGGGAGGGCTTTCAGGTGCCGAATTTGGCTCCAAAAAAGCTGCTGCTGCCGCCACAGGTCTTACTGGAACGGTAGGATATATGGCTGGAAGTTTCGGAGGAATTGGCATTACCTTCATCAATAAATTGTGGGGTTGGAATGCCGTTCTTCTGTCTTTCGTGTTTGCTTCCTTTATTGGAGGATTTTTCTTCGCCCTTACCGCCTCCAACAAAAAGCGTCGTAGAGCTTGAG
>CAZIZB010000151.1:0-2437 GCA_964543635.1 uncultured Opitutales bacterium
CGGCAAACATTGAGTAGGTTATTGATGATTCTGCGCAAAAGAACCGTATCTACGCGTGCAAAAATGGTTTCTTGGGCCTGTAATTGAATTTCAACATTTTTATTCAAGATCTTTTGTTTTTCAATACAACTGATAGCGCATTGGTTGAGATCTTCAGGTTTTAATTGCGCATAGGTTTTTAAGCCTCCAATGATAAAGTCATTAACATAATCCCCCATTTCGTTGGCGATGTTTTTAAGGAGTTGATATTCCTTTTCATCAAATACGCCAGATTTTTTATTTTCTATGAGCAAATGGAAGGCCATTAACGGCGATATGAGATCATGAGACAAGCTTCGCGCCATGTTGTAGCGTTCACGATGAATAGCGATTTCCTTTTCTTTCTCCTTTTCTTGTTGTACCATGTGCAAATTAGAATGGATCAAGAGTAGAACCGCTAAAAAGCCTAGTAGATAGAACAAATGATGCCAAGAAAGCAAATACAGCCAATTAATTTCGCGGCCTATTTTTAAATAAACAATAAAAGTTATTAAACCGATAAATCCGCAGGTACAAGCCAACTTAGAAATTTGTTCTCTTTTGATACTCGAGAACATAACAATAAAGGACAGTACGAGCGTTATTAAACTTAAGCCATTTTCACTTGAGGTTACAACTAAATAGGCTGAAGTAATGGGCAAACATAAAAATAGAGTTGTCAATTTTAGGCATTGAAAACGTTTTTCTTTAGCAAAAAATTCCAAAGATCCACCGAAGATAAGTAGTATCGCCATGGTACCGTTCACAAGCGTCAACATCAATTTCGAATAAGTTAACGAACTTGTATCAAACATCAATGGCATCAATTGTAAAAATACAAGACATAAGCCTAAAACAGTATTATTGCGCATTTGCAAGTCGCGTACACTTGGCCGCTTTTTGACTTGCTTTTCTTCGGCTCGACGCATCTTTTCCAATTCTTCCTTCGAAAACACTTTCTGACGTCCTCCTAGGAAGTAAAAGAAAAGGACTGTTATCACATTTGCGAAAAACCCTGGAAATAACCCGTCAATCTTTGTGATGGGTTTGATGTAAGTACTCCATAGAGTAGCAATCGAAAATCCTACTATAGCACTTATAAATAAACCTTTTAAAGGGATTTTCATATTAAAAAGTAAGAAGTAAAAAGGAGATAAGATAACGGAAAACCAAAGTGTTCGAGCCAAAATTTGTGATTCAAATAGACCAATTTGTAGGCTTGCGAAAAGAATGCCACCAATACCAATAAGTACTGATGCATTACGAGCCCATTTCAATTTTTTAGCTTCTGTTAATTCTCTTTTTTTAATACACTTATTATAAGGTACTATAACATCATTAACTAACATAATGCTGCTTGTATTCAGGCAAGAATCAGCTGTTGACATCAATATTGCTAAGATACCAATTGCGGCTATTCCAAAAACGCCTACAGGTAAACAATTTGTAATTAAAGTAAATAAAGCTTGATCAGGTCGTGATAAATTGGGAAATAAAACTTTTGCTTCTAATCCCAAAAAAATGGTCATAATACCGATAAATATGGAAATCCAACATAAGTTACAATAAGCTTTTGTCCCTTGCCCACTATTTTTTGTCATTAGTAATCTTTGGGTATGCATAGGAGAAAAAGTTGGAAGCATCATTGGAAGCATTAAAAATAAATAACGGTGAAAATTTTCTCCGGAGATTGTTATATGGGCTTGTGGTAGCTTACTTACTAATGCTTGCATGCCTCCGATCTTTCCATACACTGACATTATTAAAATTGGAATTGCTAAAATAAGTATCATGAATTGTAAAACATCCGTAAATGTTACAGCTCGTATTCCGCCACGTCCTGTGTAAATGAGAATAATACTTGCGCCCACTAAAAGACTTGTTGTATAAGAAAAACCTGTTAAAATTCCGATAGCTATTCCCATGGAAATAAATTGTAATCCGATACCAATCATATCGTAAAAACTTCCGACAATACCTGCTAACACTTTACCAGGTGTACCGTAAGCTTTATAAAAAATATCTCCAAGGGAACAACATCCGTAATAATTTACAAAACGGTGTATTAAAAAAACTCCTACAAGAATGTAAGAAATGGGCATTCCTATTTGGGCTAAAATTTGCGTAATACCAATTTCATAAACTTTCCCAACACTTCCTATAGTAGCATTTCCACCAATAATAGAAGCTACAACTGTGCAATAAATTGCAAAATCT
This sequence comes from uncultured Opitutales bacterium, assembly GCA_964543635.1. Classification (GTDB taxonomy): domain Bacteria; phylum Verrucomicrobiota; class Verrucomicrobiia; order Opitutales; family UBA9783; genus JBKSMP01. The sequence goes on from CAZIZB010000151.1 coordinate 2,236, forward strand.
GAAAATCTTCTATTTCCAATAGCATAATCACTGAATGTTTTTATCTTTTTACCGGAGCTAAAGCCTATATATAGCGTTGCAATAAGGAAAACAGTTATGATTAGTATATCTACAATATGCATGACTTCTTATTAGTTAGATTTTTTATAAATGTCCAGAAATTAATTAATTTTCATAAATAAAAACAATGCAAGAAGTGTTG